>JBBRIN010000112.1:0-8380 GCA_038221115.1 Tepidisphaerales bacterium | reverse complement strand
CCGAGTTGATCCCTTCGACATACTCAGGGCAGGCTCTGCGGGGGATCCCTTGCCCTTATCTGACTTTCTTGACGCCCCACCGCCGCCCGGATACGGTTCGCGGCTCATGTTAAAGCGCACGCCGTTCTATGATTTTCATGTGTCCTCCGGGGGGCGGATGGTCGAGTTTGCCGGGTGGGAAATGCCCATCGTCTATCGATCGATTATCGAGGAGCACGAGCAGACGCGGCGCAGCGGGTCGATCTTCGACGTGTCGCACATGGGGCGGCTGCATTTTACGGGCAAAGAGGCGGGGGCGTTTTTGAATCGAGTGTTGACGCGGAACGTGGCGGATCAAGTGGTCGGGCAGAGCCGGTATAGCCTCGTGTGTAATGAGGACGGGGGGGTGCTGGATGACATCATCATCAGCCGGGATGCGAAGAACTGGCTGATGGTGTGCAATGCGAGCAATCGGGAGAAGCTGCTCAAGTATTTCCACGACGTCAGGCGGACGACGGGGCTGGACTTTGACATGTCGGACCAGACGGAGGGGACGGCGATGGTGGCCTTGCAGGGGCCGAAGGTCATCGAGCGGCTGAGCGGGGTGTTTCCGACGGATCTGAAGGCGCTCAAGCGGTATCACTTCATGTCGGACAGCTTCATGATGATGGTGAAGTACACCGTGTTCCGCAGCGGATACACCGGCGAGGACGGGGTGGAGCTGATCATCCCGGCGAAGATGGCGGGGATGGCGATCAAAATGCTGGCCGGCAAAACCGACAAGGCCGAGGCGACGATCAAGCCGGCGGGGCTGGGGGCGCGGGATACGCTGCGGCGGGAGGCGGGGATGCCGCTGTATGGGCACGAGCTGGGGGAGCAGCTCGATCCGATCAGCGCGGGGCTGGGGTGGGCGGTGGATCTGAGCAAGGACTTCGTGGGCGTGGGGAAGCTGCGCGAGGTGAAGGAGAAGGGGCCGAAGCGAAAGCTCGTGGGCCTGGAGCTGGAGGGGAAACGCATCGCGCGGCAGGGGACGGCGGTGATGAAGGATGGGAAGGCGGTTGGGGAGGTGACGAGCGGGACCTTTTCGCCGACATTGCAGAAGAGCATTGCGATGGCGTTTGTGGATGCACAGAGCGCCGGCGTGGGGACGGACGTAGCGGCGGATCTGAAAGGGACGATGAACGCGGCGAAGGTGGTGAAGTTGCCGTTTTATAAACGCGCTGTGTGACGTGGAGTGGGCTACCAGCCCCTGATTCTTATCAAACACATAACCACGGGCTGGTAGCCCGTGCCACGAGAGATCAACGCATCATGGCTACACCTACGGATCGAAAGTACCTGGAGACGCACGAGTGGCATAAGCAGGCCGGTGATACCGTGACCATCGGCATCACGCTGTTTGCCGCGGATGAGCTGACGGATATCACCTTCGTGCAGTTGCCGAAGGTGGGGACGAAAGTGTCGGCGAACAGGGCGTTCGGCGAGATCGAATCCGTGAAGGCGACCAGCGATCTGTACAGCGGCGTCAATGGAGAAGTGACCGCGGTGAACGACAAGCTGACAGCGGAGCCGGGGGTGGTGAACCGCGACCCGTACGAGGGCGGGTGGATGATCAAGGTGAAGGTGACCGGTGACGGCGGCGCGACTAAGCTCTTAAGCACGGAAGAGTACTTGAAGAAGACAGGGCATTAAGGGAGTTGCCAGTTGTTAGTTGCCAGTTGCCAGTGAAAATCGGCAACGTCTCTGCTCTGGCAACTGGCAACCGGCAACTGGCAACTACCAATGGATTACGTTCAATTTACGGCTAGGGAGCGGGACGAGATGCTGAAGGCCGTGGGGGCGGCGGGGATGGATGACCTGTTGAAGCAGGTGCCGGCGAAGTACCGGATGAAGGAGCCGTTGAAGATCCAGGGGGGGCCGGGAGGGATGGATGAGCTGACGCTTCGGGCGCATCTGACGGAGCTGGCGGCGAAGAACTCGGGCGCGGGGGAGCGCGTGTGCTTCCTTGGGGCGGGGGCGTACGACCACTTTATTCCGACGGTCGTGGATCACCTGGCGATGAAGGGGGAATTTCTGACGGCTTACACGCCTTACCAGGCGGAGGCGTCGCAGGGATCGCTGCAGGCGTTCTTTGAATTCCAGACGATGGTGTGTCAGCTCACGGGCATGGAGGTGAGCAATGCGTCGCTCTACGAAGGAGCGACGGCGCTGGCCGAAGGCGTCATGATGGCGCTGAACGTAACGGGCAAGCGCGAGGTGCTGGTGAGCCAGGGGGTACACCCGCATTACCGGCGGGTGCTGGAGACGTATCTGTCGGATCTTCCCGCGGTCTATAAGGAGATCGCGCTCAAGAACGGGGTGACGTGCCAGCAGTCGCTCGAAGGATTGCTGGAAGAGGACACGGCGGTGGTGGTGGTGCAGTCGCCGAACTTTTTGGGGCACATCGAGCGGGTGGACACGATTACAAAATTCGTGCACGCGAATGAGTCGTTGAGCTTGCAGGTGTTTAACCCGCTGAGCCTGGGCTTGCTGAAGCGGCCGGGGGAGATGGATGTGGATATCGCAACCGCGGAGGGGCAGCCCTTGGGGATACCGCTGCAGTTCGGCGGGCCTTATCTCGGATTGTTCACGTGCAAGAACGCGTACATGCGAAAGATGCCCGGACGGCTCGTGGGCCAGACGAATGACCTGGAGGGAAAGCGAGCGTTCTGTTTGACATTGCAGACCCGCGAGCAGCACATCCGGCGCGAAAAGGCGACGAGCAACGTCTGTACGAACCAGGGGCTGCTGGCGCTGCGGGCGAGCGTCTATATGGCGGCGATGGGGCCGCAGGGATTGAAGGAGGCGGCGCAGCTTTGCTTCAATAAGGCGAGTTATCTCGTGGCGGCGTTGAAGAAGGCGGGGATCGAGGTGAAGTATCCGGGGCAGCCGTTCTTTAACGAGGTGCTGGTGAAGATGGATCGGCCGGTGAAGGAGGTGCTGCGGGAGGCTTCGGAGGCAGGGTTCATCGCGGGGTACGAGATTGGGGAACACTATCCGGAGCTGGCGGATTGCCTGTTGGTCGCGGTGACGGAGAAGCGGACGAAGAAGGAGATCGATGCGCTGGCTGCGGTGTTGACCGGCGGAGGAGCGGGAGTGGAGGCGAAGGGGGCGGTGACGGGGCATGAGGCGAAGCAGTTTGTGACGCATGATTTGGCGGAGTGAGAGTTCTCGGAATAGAAGACAAATCATGGGCTGGTAGCCCATGCTACGAGCGAAACATGACGACTACGGATCCAGCGAACGGCGGCGAAAAGTTGTTGTTTGAGATCTCCACAGCCGGCGCGCGGGCGGTGGACCTGCCGCTTTCAGACGTGCCGGTCGCGGAGTTGGATCCAGCGTTTGCTTCATTCACCGAGAGCGCGCTGCCGCAGGTGGGGCAACTGGACCTGGTGCGGCATTACACGCACTTATCGCACCGGAACTTTTCGGTGGACGACAACTTCTACCCGCTCGGGTCGTGCACGATGAAGTACAACCCGAAAGTGAACGAGTGGGCGACGGGCTTGTCGGGGTTTGGAAATCTACACCCGATGCAGGGGGCGGCGGACGCGCAGGGCGCGCTGGAATTGATGTATGACCTGCGGGTGATGCTGCAGGAGATCGCCGGGTTGGACGAGGTGTCGCTGCAGCCGTGCGCCGGGGCGCATGGGGAGTGGACGGCGCTGAAGGTGATCCGGGCGTACTTCAAGGATCACGGGCAGCCTAAGCGGCGGATCGTGTTGGCGCCGGACACGGCGCACGGAACCAACCCGGCGAGCTGCGCGATGTGCGGGGCGGGGGTGGTGACGATCAAATCGCGGCCAGACGGTCTGACCGATCTGGAAGACCTGAAGGCACACCTGAACGATGAAGTGTGCGCGGTGATGGTGACGAACCCGAATACGGTCGGAAAGTTCGACTCGCACATCGTGGAGATGGCGGACCTGGTTCATAAGGCCGGGGCATTCCTGTATCTCGACGGCGCGAACATGAACGCGATTTTGGGGATCGCGCGGCCGGGGGATTTTGGCGTGGACGTGATGCACTACAACACGCACAAAACGTTTAGCACGCCGCACGGGTGTGGCGGGCCGGGCGCGGGGCCGATCGCGGTGCGGAGGCAGTTCGCACCGTATTTGCCGGTGCCGCAGGTGGTGAAGAAGGCGGATGGAACATACGCTTGGGATGAAAACCGGCCGAAGAGCATCGGGAAGGTGCGAAGCTTTACCGGGCAGTTCAACGTGCTGGTGCGGGCGTATGCGTACATCCGCGCGTGCGGGGCGGCGGGGTTGAGGAATGTGAGCGAGTCGGCGATTTTGGCGGCGAATTACATTGCCCAGCGCATCAAGCATGCGTATCCGCTGCCCTATGGCCCGAAGGAGGGGCAGCCGATGGCGACGAACCCGTGCGCGCATGAGTTCATCGCGGTGCCGCGGGCGATGATCGATCGTGGGGTGACGATCATGGACGTGGCGAAGAACCTGATCGATCGCGGATTCCACCCCCCTACCGTGCACTGGCCGGTGCATGACTGCCTGATGATCGAGCCGACGGAGACGGAGAGTAAACCGACGTTGGATGCGTTTTGCGAGGCGCTGCTGGAGATCGCGGCGTTGAGCGAATCGGACGTGCAGCGGTTGAAAGAAGCGCCGGTGAATCAGCCAGTGAGTAGGTTGGATGAGGTGGGGGCGGCGAGGAAGCCGGTGTTGAGGTGGACTTAGGGAGGATTCAGAAGAGAGTTAACCACGACTCGACGACCCGAACGGCGACGCGGTCTTTACGCTAGTAGCGCCATTCGATACCATCGACGGGGACGGCCTTGCCCGTGCGGTTGCTTTCGCGCGCGGCGTCCAACAGGGCCATCGTCGGTAGAACGGACTCGGCGGGAACGGCGGCATTTGCTTCGCCATGGATGGCGCGCGCGAATTGTTCCCAGATTTGGACCTCGTTGAGGCCGGGTGAGGCGGGGTTGATCGGTTGGGATTCGCCGTCGGGGGCGGGCGTGAATTTAAGCTGTGCCCAGGTTTGGAGGTCAAAGGCAGGGCTATGGGGGGAATCGGCGGAGCCGCCGGTGCCATCGAGATGCCAGCGCGGGAGTGGACGGGTCGTGGTGGTGTTGATCTCGACGAGGCCGGTCGCGCCGTTGTCGAAGTCGATGAGGAATCTGGCGAAATCGTCGCAGTCGGTGGTCCAGACGTTGGCGCGGAGTTGGGCGAAGACGCGGAGGGGTTTAGCGGGGTGCAATAGCCGCCAGACCTGGTCGACGAAGTGCGAGCCCCAGTCGTACAAGCCGCCGCCGCCATAGGAAGCTTCGTTGCGCCAGGTGGGGTGATATTCGCGGGCGGCGGGGCCGACACAACTGGACCATTGACCAAGACGGGATTCGACGTTGATGATCCGGCCGAGGCGGCCGGAAGCGACGGCTTGTTTGACGGCGAGGTAGTCGGGGTCCCAGCGGCGATTGTGAAAGACGCTGAGGACGCGCTCACGCCGTCGGGCTTCGTTGACGAGGGTCTGGGCGGTGGGCAGATCGAGGGTGACGGGCTTCTCGACCATGACATCCTTGCCCGCGGCGAGTGCGCGCATCGCGTGATCGAAATGCATGGCCGTAGGGGTGGAAACAAGGATGGCGTGAATGGAGGGGTCAGCGAGAAGATCCTCGATGTTGGTGTAGGCTTTGAGGCCGCGGTTCGCTGCGAGGGCGGCGCGGGCGGGGGTGACGTCATCCACGGCGGTGGCGCGGATGCCGTCGGCGGTGGAGAGCCAGCCCGCGTGCTCGGCGCCGATGCGGCCGAAGCCGATGATTCCTACGTTGAGACGACCGTTCGATGACATGGTTCGGATTGTAGTGCGGGTCGGGGCGCGGCGTTGAGGGTGGGCAGAAAACGCGCGGGCAGGAGATGTTTAGTCGAGGATAGGGTGCGCGTGGCGGACGGTGAAGGTCAGGCTGCGGCGGATGTCGGCAGAGGAGGCGCCGAGCATGGCCGTGAACGAGCCGGGCTCGACAAGCCATCGCATATCGCGGTTGAGGAGGGCGAGGTCCGGGGCGGTGAGGCGGAAGGAAATGGATTCGGTTTGATTGGGTTTGATAGCGATGCGCTGAAAGGCTTTGAGCGCGATGGCGGGGGTGGTGACGGAGCTGGCGTGGGGGCGGAGGTAGAGCTGTACGACTTCATCACCGAGGCGGGGGCCGGTGTTGGTGATGTCGATCGTGATGGTGACGGAGAGGTCGGCTTCGGTTTCTTGGACGGTGACGCGGGGGTTGGCGTAGGTGAATTGCGTGTAGCTCAGGCCGTGGCCGAAGGGGTAGAGGGGTTGGGCGGATTGGTCGAGGTAATCGCGGCGGGCGTCTGGTTTGTGGTTGTAATAGACGGGCAGTTGGCCGACGGAACGGGGGATGGAGATGGGGAGACGACCGGCGGGGTTGTAGTCGCCAAAGAGGACATCGGCGATGGCGGCGCCGCCCTGCTCGCCGGGATACAAGGCGTCGAGGATGGCGGGGACGTGGTCGGCGGGCCAGTTCAGGATCAGCGGGCGGCCCTTGATGAGGACCAGGACGACGGGCTTGCCGATGGCAACGATTTGCTTAAGGAGGTTGAGCTGTGGACCGGCGAGATCGAGAGAGGCGCGGTCGAATCCTTCGCCGGATTCCATGTCGGCGCCGGAGGCATCCAGCGATGGTTTTGCGGCGCCGGTGCCTTCAAAGAGCGTGTTGAAGTCGCGGGCGCTCGAGCCGCCGAGGACGACGATGGAGAGCGCCGATTGTCGGGCGGCGTCGAGGGCTTCGGGAAAGCCTTTGGTTGACGGGTCGCGGATGGCGCAGCCCTTGGCGTAACGGATAGTGGTGTTGGGGGAGACGGCTTGGCGGACGGCTTCCAAGACGGTAGTGACCGCGCCGTCGGACTGGGGGGCAGTGTAGTCGCCGAGTTGATTGTAGACGCTGTCGGCGTTGGGGCCGATGACGGCGATGGAGGGAAGGTCCTTGGCGAGGGGGAGGAGATGGTCCGCGTTTTTAAGGAGCGTGATCGATTCGCGCGCGACTCGACGGGCGAGGGCGCGGTGTTCTTCGGAGCGGATGATTTTTTCGGCGGCGGCGGGGTCGGCGTAGGGGTTTTCGAAGAGACCGAGAAGGAACTTGGCGCGGAGGATGCGGGCGACGGAGCGGTCGAGGGTTTCGGGGGAGACTTGGCCGTTGGCTACGGCTTGCAGAAGCGGTGAGGAGAACATGCGAGCGCCGAGGTCGGAGTCGACGCCGGCGTGGAGAGCGAGAGCAGCAGCGGCCGAAGCGTCCGGGGCGACGTGCTGCGTGCCGGCGAGGGCATCAATGGCGTAGAGGTCGGAGACGACAAAACCCTGAAAGCCCCATTGAGTGCGGAGAGTGTGGGTCAGGAGCGAATGGTTGGACGAGCAGGGGATGCCGTCGATCTCGTTGTAGGAGCTCATGACGGATCCAGCGCCGGCGCGGACGGCGGCTTTGAAGGGGGGGAGGATGGCGCTGTGGAGCTCGCGGGGGCCGATGTTGGCGGGGGCGGCGTTGTGGCCGCCTTCGGGGATGCCGTGGGCGGCGAGGTGTTTGAGGGTGGAGACGATGGAGGCTGGGGCGGCGAGGTTGTCGCCTTGGAAGCCGCGGACCATGGCCAAGCCCATGTCGCGGATGAGAGTGGGGTCTTCGCCGTAGGTTTCTTCGACGCGGGACCAGCGCGGGTCACGGGCGAGGTCGAGGATGGGGCCGTAGCCGACGTTAGCGCCGGTGGCGCGGGTTTCGGCGGCGATGGCCTTGGCCATCTGGTGGATGAGGGCGGGGTTGAAGGTGCTGGCTTGGCCGATGGCGGTGGGGAAGACGGTGGCGCCGATGGCCATGTGGCCGTGGGGGCATTCTTCGGCGAGAAGGAGGGGGATGCCGAGACGGGAGTGGTCGATGGCGTACTGTTGGAGGGCGTTGACGGCTTGGGCGGATTGTTTAGGGGAGAGGCCGGATTTGAGGGTGACTTTGGTCCAGGGGTCGGCGCGGAGGAGCGCCCAGAGAGAACCGGGTTGACGTTGCGCGAGGAGTTTTTTGAACGTTTCGCTGGGTTCTATTTGATCGCCGTGTTTCGTGTACATGCGCCATCCCAGCTCGGTAGTGAGCTGGGCGACTTTTTCTTCGGGGGTCATGCGGGAGAGGAGGTCGGCGACGCGGTCGGCAACCGGGAGGGCGGGGTTTTTGTAGGGCGGGGGAGGTTGTTGGGCAGACACGGGAGTGCAGGCTCCTTGGAGGGTGATGAGGATTGGCAAGAGGAGTAAAGCGCGGGGCATTCGACGCGATGATACTTGGGCGGTAACGTGGGCGGGAAGGAAATGAACGGATTGTGATTTGAGGCGATAGGATGGGTGGGGGTGC
>JBBRIN010000111.1:0-8384 GCA_038221115.1 Tepidisphaerales bacterium | reverse complement strand
CCCTGGGCGACGAGGTCGCGGATGCACTGGAGGTAGACTTCGGTTTTACCGGAGCCGGTGACGCCGAGGAGGAGGTTGACGGAGAAGCCGGTGTGGAGGCGGGGGGCGAGGTCGTCGTAGACTTTTTGCTGGTCGGCGTTGAGGACGGTTTCGGCTTCGCCGCCGGTGAGGGGGATGTCGTGGGTGAAGCCGGGGAGGTCGACTTCCTGGGTGACGGTGATCCAGCCGAGTCGGGCCAGCTTGCGGACGGTGGCGGGGGTGGTGCCGCACTCGCCGGCGAGGCGGTGCATTTCGATCGGCTGGTCGGGTTCGAGTTGGAGCAGGTGCGCCAGGATGATGCGGCGCTTGGGGGCTTTGGTTTTTTCGAGGATGGCCTGGATCTGGTCGCGGGGAAGGGCGAGGCGCACCATCTGGAGGTAACCGAGGCCGACCTTTTTCTTGACGGCGGCGGGGATGATGCTGTCGATGACGGTGCCGAGGGGGGCGCAGTAGTAGCGGCTCATCCAGCGGGCCAGCTCCATCATGCGCGGCGCAAGCAGGATGCGCTCATCCTCGATCGAGAGGATGGGTTTGATGCGCGGGTAGTCGGTGTGCTCGTGAATGGAGATGACGTAGCCGTGCGCGGCGCGATTGCCGCGGCCGAGGGGAACCTTGACGCGCTGGCCGATGCGCAGGAGAGGGATGAGGCGGGCGGGGACCTGGTAGTCGAGGAGTTTGTCGAGGCTGTCTTCGATGGCGACAGCGGCGAAGGGGCCAGGGAGGCGGGGCGCGGCGGACAGCTCGGGGAGCTCGGGTTCGAGGGAGGGGAAAAGGGTTTGGGTGTTCATGCGTATCGCGCCGGGTTGGGCACGGGGAAGCTTAGCAATGTCCGCGCGCTGCGAGTATGCTCCCGCCGCGCTGATATTGGCTATTATATCGATCGGCGCGGGCGGCGTCAGGACTTTGTTAGGATTTCACCTTAGGGAAGATGTTTGAACGAACGGCGGAAAGAGTCGCAGCGCCGATGATCCACACGTTTGGGTTTCGGGAATGGGGGGTGTTGGTCGCCGGAGTCGTTATCGCGGTGGCGGCGTTTCAATTTCTAGGGCAGCTTCTGCACTGGCCGATGGTGCCGGGGCACTCGGCAAGTTTGATCGCGTCGCCGCATGTGGCGGCGGGAGTGGCGACCCTGCTGATCGGCATGGTGGCGACGATGACGGTCGGCACGCTGACGCTCGGGTGGCTTCGGGCCGAGGCGGGATTGTTTGTATCGGCGCTGGGGCTGGCGGCGATGGCCAATCGCGGGGGAACGGTTGGGGCGCTGCTTCGCACGGCGGAACATCCACACGTTTATCTGTGGCTGCTTGGGGAGATGGTTCTTCTTCTGTTTGTAATGGGCGTTGCCTGGCAGACGTTGATTCTGTTACGGAGAATGAATTGGATCTCGACGATCGAAGTGGTTGAAGATCCGGATCGAGATCTTCACGCGACGCTGCCGCGACTGCTGCTGGCGGCTGCGGCGCAGGCGATCGCGACGGCGCTTCTCGTGCAGGTGCTGGCGCAGGCGGACAGTCTAAAGCAAGCGCTGGCGGCGGTCGGCGTGGCTTCGCTCATAGGGGCGATCGTGGCGCATCAACTGTTGCCGGTGGCGACGAGCGTGCCGTTCTGGATTGGGCCGTTTCTGGTGGGGATCGGCGGGTTTGCGTGGGCGGGGCGCGCGCCGGGGCAGTGGGCGATCGGGGTTCCCGCCAACCCGCTGGCGATGGTGCCGCCGCTGGGGTATGCGAGCATGGGCGTGGCGGGGGCGATCCTTGGGTATTGGGTGAGCCGCAAGTGGCGCATGCTGGACGACGATGAAATGCTGGCGGAGGATGCGGCGGATTAGAGTGGCGCCTCTAGGCGATGACTTGATTGACGACGTTCCCGGCGACGTCGGTGAGGCGGAAGTTGCGGCCGTTGTAGAAGTAGGTGAGTTTTTCGTGATCGATGCCGAGGAGGGCGAGAATCGTAGCGTGCAGGTCGTTGATGGAGACCTTGTTGACGATGGCCTTGTGGCCGATCTCGTCGGTTTCGCCGCAGTGTGTGCCGCCTTTGGTGCCGCCGCCCCAGAGCCAGGTGGTGAAGGCGTGGGGGTTGTGGTCGCGGCCGGGCTTGGCGGATTTCTGGGTGAGGGGGAGCCGGCCGAACTCGCCGGCGCAGATCACCAGCGTGTCGTCCATTAAGCCGCGTTGTTTCAGATCGGTGAGCAGGGCGGAGATGGGCTGATCCGTTTCGCCGGCGAACTGGCGGTGGTTGCCGGCGATGTCGATGTGGCCATCCCAGGAGCGTTCGTTTTCCATGCCGCCGGAGTAGAGCTGAACGAAGCGCACGCCGCGCTCGACGAGGCGGCGGGCCATGAGGCACTGCTTGGCAAAATGGCCGCAGCGCTTTTCGTGGAGCCCATACAGTTCCTGGATGTGGGCGGGCTCGCTGGCGACGTCGAGCGCCTCGGGGGCGGCCATCTGCATTCGGTAGGCCAGCTCGAAGCTTTCGATGCGCGCCGCCAGCTCGGCATCATGGGCATGCTGCTGCTGATAGTGCTGATTGAGGCGCTTGATCAGCCCAAGCTGGGCGCGCTGTCCGGCGTCGGTGACATCGGCGGGGCGCTGGAGATTGTCGATGGGGGAACCGCTGGGGTTGAGGGCGGTGCCCTGGTAGACGCCGGGTAGGAAGCCGCTCGCCCAGTTGGAGGCGTGGCCCTTGGGCAGGCCGCGGCCGAGGGTGTCGTACATGACGACGAAGGCGGGGAGGTTCTGGTTGAGGGTGCCCAGCCCATAGGTGACCCATGAGCCGACGCAGGGGTAGCCCATGCGGCTCATCCCGGTGTTGACCTGAAAGAGGGCGGGGGAGTGATTGTTGGTCTGCGTGAAGCAGGAGTGGATGAAGGCGAGGTCGTCGACGTGGCGGATCATGCCGGGGAAAATCTCGGAGACCCAGGTGCTGGAGTGGCCGTGGCGGGAGAACTCGAAGGGGGACTTCATGAGCGGGCCGACTTGCTCGGGAAAGAAGCCGGTCTTGCTGTCGAAGCCGTCGAGCTTTTGGCCGTCATGGCGGGTGAGGCCCGGCTTGTGGTCCCAGGTGTCAACCTGGCTTTGTCCGCCGTTCATGAAGAGCCAGATGACGCTCTTGGCTTTGGCGGGGAGGGGGCCGGGCTTGGGGAAGAGCGGGTTGATCGAGGCGGCGGAGGCGCGGGCAATCGAGGGGGTGAGCAGGCCGAGATCAGCGAGCATCGCCGCGAGCGCGAGGGATCCGAAGCCTGCGCCGGTTCGCTGTAAAAAGGAACGGCGCGTGTAGCGCGAGAGGTCTGGGGCGGCGATCAGGTGCGGGCTTGGCATGGTCGTACCACTTATTATTCGACGTACAAGAACTCGTTGAGGCTCAGCACTGCCTGGCAGACATCGGCCCAGGCGAGTTCGGCGTTTCCATCGTGCGCCACCGTCTGGTCGGCGAGGAAGGATGACATTTCGCTGAGTTCATCGGCATCGGGCTCGCGGGCGAGAGCCAGGCGATAGGCTTCCGTGATGCCTTCTGATCCCCCCTTGTCGGCGACGCGCTTGGCGAGCGCTTTGGCCCAGGTGCGCACGGCGGAGTTGTTCAACATCGCCAGGGCCTGCGGCGCAACGGTGGTCGTGGCGCGGGTGCCCATGCTGGTGAGGGAGTTGGGTGCATCGAAGAGGAGCATGCTGGGGATGATGTGGCTGCGCTTGACGAAGAAGTAGATGCTGCGGCGCGGCATGGCTTCATCGAGCGTGCCGGGACCGAGCATTCGCTCGTCGAGCATGCCGCTGACGGAGAGCATCGAATCGCGAATGACCTCAGCCTCGAGGCGCATCGGCGGGCGGCGCCAGCAGAGGACGTTGTCGGGGTCGACGGCGGCACGGGCTTCGTCGTAGTCGCCGCTCTGCATGTAGGCGGCGCTGGTCATGATGAGCTTGTGGATGGGCTTCAGCCGCCAGCCGTTGCGGATCAACTCGGAGGCGAGGTAGTCGAGCAAGTCGGGATGGGAGGGCTTGTCGCCCTGCACGCCAAAATCATTGGGAGTTGCCACCAGACCCCGGCCGAAGTGGTGCTGCCAGATGCGATTGACGATGACGCGCGCGAGCAATTGACCCGCGCCCTGCTTGGCATCGGTAATCCAGTTGGCCAGGGCGGTGCGGCGATAGGCTAGCTCGGAGCCCTCGGGGGGCGTGGCATGCCAGCGGTCTTCGGGAGCGCTTTCCAGGACCGTTAGAAAACCCGCGGAGACTTCGCCGTCCTTTTGATTCACATCGCCGCGTTTGCAGAAGTAGGTCTGGGGGTAGAAGTCGGGGCCCTGGGTGTGAAGACGCATCGCAGGGATGCCTTCGCTGCAGATCATCATGTAGGTTGCGCCGGGGCGGGTGGTGGGATAGACGCCGCCGGGCTTGGTGGTGGGCTGGGGGAGGACGCCGCGCTGATTGTCGTAGACGATTGTTGCCCGCACGGTGCTCGTGAAGGTGCTGATGAGGCGGTAGTAGTCCTTGGAGGGGATCGGATCGAACTTGTGGTCGTGGCAACGGGCGCAGCCGACGGTGAGGCCGAGGAAGGCGACGGCGGTGGTGTTGGCCATGTCGTCGAGCTCGTCGTATCGCTCCTTTTCGGCCTGGTTGGCGGTGATCTGGGTGGCGTGGGTGCCAGCGCCCAGAAAGCCGGTGGCGGCGAGGGCCTGGCGATTCTTCGCCGCGATCTCGTCCCCGGCGAGTTGCCATTTGACGAACGTGTCGAAGGGAAGATCGTCGTTGATCGCTCGGATAACGAAGTCGCGATACGGATAGGCGTGGGGCCGATCATAGTCCTGCTCGTAACCGTGCGATTCGCCGAAGCGGGCGACGTCGAGCCAATGGCGGGCCTGGCGCTCGCCGAAATGCGGGTTGGCGAGAAGGCGGTCGATCAGCGCTTCGTAGGCGGTGGGAAGATCATCGCCGAGGAACACATCGACATTGAGCGGCGTTGGCGGCAGCCCGATCAGATCGAGGTAAGCGCGGCGAATGAGCCTGCGCTGGTCAGTGCCGGCGTTGGGGTGAATTCCTTTCGCCTCGCAGGCGGCTAGGATGAAGCGATCGATGGGGTTATGGCCCCAGGTTTTATCCTTTACCGCGGGGATCTTTGTCGATTTCAGCGGCGCGAACGCCCAGTAGTTTTTGTCCTCCGCGGTTACCACGGCGTGCCCGCGCGCGACGCCGGGCTTGGAGATCAGCGGCTTGTCATAAGGAGCGCCGAGGTCAATCCATTTGGCGATGTCGGCGATGGTGGCGTCGGAAAGCTTATCCCGCTTCTCAGGCATGAACGGTTCTTCAGCGTGGCGGATCAGCTTGACCAGCCGGCTGTCGGCGGATTTGCCGGGGACGATGGCCGGGCCGTTCTCGCCCGGGTGAAGCAACCCCTCGCGGGTCGTCATGTCCAGCTCGCCCTTGATCTTCTCGCCGCCGTGGCATTTGACGCATTGATCGAGGAGCACGGGGCGGACGCGATCGGTGAACAGCGCGAGACCCTCTTCGGCGCGCACGCTCCCCACGACCCCCCCTACCAAGACCACGCCGAGCATCCCAACAAACCAACGCAGCAATCCAGCTCCTGCTCGTCCCGCCGTTTCTTATACTTCATTCAGCCCCCCGTTGTTCCATCCGTGCCGGAAGAGTACGCGAAGGCGCGAAGAACACGGAAAGAGTTTTTACTCCCTCACCAGCCGCATCCGCGGCCCTTCATCATCCCCGTCCCCCCCATCCCCTCCGATCCCCGCCGCCTTCTCCGCCGCGAACTGGCAGTGCATCAACACCGCCATCACCGCCCGAACCACCGCTTCCTCCTGGGTCTCCTTCTTGGGATCGACCCGCGCGTGCGCCTGGTGCAGGGCATCATTGACCGCCTTGAGCGCATCGGCCCGCTCGTTGTGAATCGGATACGGCTCGCGACGCCCCAGCCGCCGCAGCTCGACATCGATGTGCCGCTCCACCAGCGCCCCCACCATCGCCTCCAGCATCGACTCGGCATCCACGTCGTGCTCCACCAGCACCCGCTCGATGATCTGGCGCACGGAAGGTTCCATCGGGTTCTCCGGTAGGCGGCAATACAGTTGATAGTTGATAGTTGATAGTTGATCGTCGTTAGTAAGACAATTAACAGTTGCCAGTTATTAGCGGGAAACGACATTTCGTCTTCCACTAACAACTGGCAACTTAACTAACAACCGACAACCAACAACTTCCTCAAACAACCATCGACAACCCCCCCTGCACGAACGTCGTCACCGGCACCGAAGGCGGGCCGTTCTGCGTCGTCTTGTTGAACCACTTGGCCATGATCCAGACCTGCGCCCCGCCGGCGACGCTGTCGGGGAACTGCACATCGAACAGCTTCTTGGTCGTCGTTCCCTCGAAGAACCAGGCGGTGGGATCGATCGGATAGCTCGTCCCGACAAAGCTGTAGACGCTCGCGCCCAGCACACCGGCGGGCTTGCCGCGCTTGGTGGGGACGGCGCTATCGATGATGCGCACCCGCACCGCGCGGCCCTGCACGAGGAGGACGTTGACGGCCGGCTGCACGCCCGGGGGCGGGATGGGTGAGGGATGCGCCCGCACGTTCAGCCCCAGGTCGATCTTCTGCTCGTTGGTGACCGTCGGCGTGCCATCGATGATCTTGGCGAGATTGGAGGCCATCGCCTTGAGGTTCACCTTGGCCTGGTTTTTCGCGGCGATCTTGGCCTTGGTGCGCGTCAAAGGATCAATCGCCGCCAGATAAGCGGTCGTGTAAGCCGTGCTGAGCGCGGCATACGCGGTGGCCTGTGCGGCGACGAGTCCGAACGCGACCGGGGTCGCTGTGATTTTCGTCGAGAACGCGGCTGAGCCGGTATTCAACTCGGCATCGGTACCGTTGAAAAAGTTCCTCGCCATGGGGGAGTCCCTTCATCGCCTGGAATCAAGCGATGCAAAGTCGCCCCGATGGCCACCTGGGCGAGTGAAGATAAACATCCTCACGACATCGCCAAAGGCGGCTATCACCAAGGCACACCCGTTACATCGGCGAATGGGCGAATGACTTGAGCAGCGTGCGGAGAATTCCCGCCGAAGTGGCGTTTTTCAGGGTGAAAGCCGTAAATTTCGGGTTGAACGTCGTGGAGTTGGTAACGAACTTTATCATGTTTGCACCGAACGGTGTGAAGTTCGAGTCGAACTTGATGAAGTCCGGGTTCAACTTGATGAAGTTCGGGTTCAACTTGATGAAGTCCGGGTTGAACGTTGTGACGTTCGCACTGAACTTGATGAAGGTGGGGCCGAACGTGATGAAGTTCGGGTCGAACTTGATGAAGCTCGGGTTGAACGTTGTGAAGTTCGGGTCGAATCATCGAGAGTTCGTAGTTCGCCCCGCCGAGACAAGAGGTCCGCAGTGTACTGCGGACCGTACCCGGCTGCGGACTCTACCCGCATCGGTCGTTGTCCTTGGCATGCTGTTGTTCCTCGTGCCCCGGACTCAACGGCTCAAATCCGCGCGCCATCCGTCGCGGGGTGATGGCGTACTGCCCCGGGAAGCTGATCATCAGCAGCGTCAACCCCAAAATTATTATTCCCCACGTACACCCATCCGGCCAAGCCTGCACGATCCAAGCATGCAGCTCAAACCCTGCGCCGATTAGGATCAGCACAATGCTGAAGATGCGCAGACCCACCCTGCCTTCGGTGCCCATCGCATTCTCCATCGGTAGCGGCCCGCGCGGGTGATCCTAAATTCAGTCGGGTAGCGTCCGCTGGTACTTCTGTCGACCATCCGTTGTGCCGATCGAACGATTCTCCCCTGCCGTGGCTCGCTCGTCACGCCCGAAATCCGAGGAGGCGGGGGCAAGACCCATCAGGCACCAAGGTTCTCGCCCCCGCCCCCTCGGGCTCCCCCACCCCCACGCTCCTTCCTCTCAACTCACCCCTCGGGAACAGAATCCGAAGGCGCGGGTGGTCTGCTGGAAGGTTGCGTATCCCTCTCGGTATGATGGCCGTACGTATGCCTGATGAGAAGCCGATCGTTGATTACTCTCGCGCGGCTATCGGCCCCCAGAATGAAGCCAGGGGAGGAGTCAGCTTCTTGGGTTACATCGTCGCAACCACCGGCATCGGCGCAGCCCATTTTTGCTTCGCGATCATGGTCTTCATGTGGGGCATCGCTTACATCGATATGCCTCGCGACTCGGTGCCCAAAATTCTTTACATCCTAATCAGCATCATCGGCTTTCCAATGTTCAAGGTGTTTGAGCCGACCACGATGCCCGGGACAATTGGCTTAGGGCTTGTCAATGCGCTGATCTGGGGATTGAGCGGAGCGGCCCTTTGGGACGCCGCTGTGAGAGTACACCACGCACGGCG
>JBBRIN010000110.1:0-8391 GCA_038221115.1 Tepidisphaerales bacterium | reverse complement strand
CGCAACGTGGCGAGCATTTCCCAGTCGGTCGATTGGTAGTCGCCCACATGCGGAAGCTGCCGCGAGCCGACGGCCGCGGCATCGTAGTTGCTCACGGCAACCAGATGATCGCCGGCGCCCATGCCCAGGATGGCGTCGGTGGCGGCGGGAACGAGCGATGCAACTTTCGGCTCGGCGATGGCAGGGCTGGAAGCGGGAAGTCTTCGATCACAACCCGCCGCTGTGGACAGCGCGATGCACGCCCACGCGGTGGTCGCTGCCGCCCGACCGCCCAGGCGTGTCCAGGCGCTAAGGCGTTCGGGTTGACCCATGCGGCGCGGATGGTAGAGTTGCCCCAAAGGACTGTCAAACCAACTGCCCTCCAACCATAAGCCGCGCGCAGGACGCGCCCAAAGGAGTGGAACTTATGAGCGATCAAACCGGCTTCATGACTCGCATCGGAAACTGGCTCAAGGGCGGCGGGGGGGGCGGCCCCACGGACGCCAGCGGCGATCTACCCCTGCAACATGCCGACGAGAACGGCGACAACGGCGCCTCTCCTACCGGCACCATCATCCACCCGGTAGACACCTCGCGCAGCACCTTCCTTCGCCCCTGGGCCAAGCGCGATGGCGCCATCGTTCAGCTCCAGGAAGGGTTCAGCGCTCTCACCGGCCTCATGGGCGCGGTAAAGGACAACCTCGAGCGGCAAAACGATCGCCAGGCCGAGATGATGCAGCTCCTGGGGAACCTGCCCGAGGTTCTCAAATCCATCCCCGAAAGCGGCGCCGCCCAGACCGAAACCCTGCGCGCGATCGCCGAGCAGATCAAATATCAGAACGCCCAGCAGGCGCAGCTCGGCGATGTGCTGGAGAAGCTCACCGAATCCGGCGGCGACCAGCGTGAGACGCTCGACACCCTCCGCCAGCGCGTCGAGAGCCTCAACGAGCACGACCGAAACATCGCCGATAGCCTCGGCAGCGTCGGCCAGGCGATGCAGACCGTGAGCCGCACCTCGCACACCAGCGCCCAGGTGCTCGAGCAGATGCGCGACAACATCAACTCGCGCGAAGGCGAACTACAACGCCTGCTGACGAAACAGGGCGCGCGCTACACCACGATGCTGGCAATTGCCATCTTCCTGTCGATCGCTGCCCTGGCGGCCGTGTGCGTGATGGGATACATCATGTTGAATAAGATCGGGGTGCGGTGAACGGCGCAATGACGAATGACGAAGCTCGAATAACGAATGAGAAGATTGGCCGTTTGAGAGATTCGCGATTCGGATTTCGTCATTGATTCGTCATTCGAATTTCGACATTCGTTATTCTCCTGCCTCGCCGCCTCCGGAATCGCTTCTATCACGTCGCGCGCCAGCGCGCCGCGCCGCCCCCATTTCTTCCCCGCGATTTCTCCCGCCAACCCGTGCAACCGCACCCCAATCATCGCCGCCTCGAATGGCTCGACCGTCTGGCCCAATAAGCACCCGATAATGCCGCTCAACACGTCCCCCGCGCCGGCCTTGGACAGCGTAGAATCGCCGGTATCGTTGACGTAAACGCGCCGCCCGTCCGCGACGACCGTGCGGTGCCCCTTGAGCACGATGACCTGCCCAAAGGCACGCGATGCAGTCGTCGCCAGCTCGATTCGCCCCTCGTCATCCGTCGGCACGTCTGGTCCCCGACCCATAAGCTTGTTCAATCGCCCCATCTCGCCGGGATGTGGCGTGAGAACCGCTCGCGCCTTGAAGAAGCTCGGCCAACGCTTCTCTTCCGACAGAATATTCAGCGCGTCGGCATCCAGAACCATCGGCTTATCAAGCCGCACCAGACACACCACGCGCGCATGCGCTTCAGACGATCGCCCCATGCCCGGACCGACGACGATCGCGTCGGCCTTCTCCGCCGCGACGAGCAAGGCGTCCTTCCCGCTCGCCTTGCCCAGGGCCATGCCGATCAGCTCCGGCGTAAGCGTGAGGCACGCCTGAAGGATCGACCGCGGCACCGCCAACTGAACCAACCCGCTTCCCATCCGCAGCGCCGCAGCGCCCGCAAGCGATGGCGCCCCAAGCATCCCCTCGCTCCCCCCCACCACCAGCACGCGCCCAAACAAACCTTTGTGCCCATCCACCGGCCGCGCCCGCAGCCTCGGCGCCGCCGCTACTCGTTCCAACCGCGCGGGATCAACTGAATCGATGCGTTCTTTCACGGCCTCGCCACCTCCAGCGTCTTCGACGCCGTCGGCAGGCACGCCGAGTCATCGCACGCCTGATACGTAACAGTCAGCCGCACCGGCGATGTCGGCCGCTCGCTAAACCGAACCGCGATCTCCGCATAGTCGTCGTAAACTCCCACCGGTTCGTCGCTGATCCCCAGGACGCGGACCGTGGCGGGTGGATAGGTGACATCACCAGCGGACGAAGCCGTGACCGTCGTGGCAATGAGCCCCGGAAGCGTCGGATTGGCCTGAATGTGAAACCCCTGTTGAATCTCCAGGCGCACCTGCAGTTCCCGATCGCTTAGCCAATCCGCGCGGGCGGATACCACGCTCTGCGCCATGTCCTTGGGTGACACCGAGCGGCTCGTTCCCGCAAAGTTCGGGTCGGCCGTGAACGGACCCTGCCCCCGCACATAGCGGACCGCTGCATCAACCAGCGCGCTCATGCCTTCCCCATGATCCTCGATCGATTGTGCGAACGCCGCCACCGTCCGCCGCGCTCCATCAACGTCCCCAAGTTCCAGCAGCACCTTCGCCGCGATCCCGTTCCCGCTGGGGAGCGGGCTGTCCGACGAGACCATCTGCCGCAGAATCAGGTCCATCGCCGAGGCAGACGAGAAATAGAAACCCCCCGATGCACCACCGGCAAATTCCTGCCGCATCGTCGCCGTAACCGCCGCCGCGCGATCGCGCCACCCCAGCGACAGAAGCGCATCGGCAAAAAACGCATAATCGTCCAGAAACGCGAGATATTTTGCCGGCCCCCCATCGCGGCTGGTCCGCAGCAGCCGCCCGTCGGCGCCAAGCCGGTGATGTTCAAACAGAAACGTCGCCGCGCGCTCCGCTGCTTGCGTATACCGCGGCTCCCCCAGAATGCGCCCGCACTCCGCCATCGCCCGGATCATCAATGCATTCCAACTCGTCAGCACCTTCGTATCGAGCATCGGCTGCTTGCGCTTCCGCCGCGCGGCGTACAGCTTTTGCCGCATCGCTTCCAACCGCGCATCCAATGCGTCACGCGTCCTATTTAGCTTCTCGGCAACCCTCTCAAGCGGTTGCGGAAGGTAAAGGATGTTCTGATCCGGCTCCGGCGATCCACCGTGCGGATCGGCAAAATTCGGCCCATCATCCAACCCATACACCATGCAGAACAGGTCCGCGTCCTCCTGCGTGAATGGGCCGCCATGGTCCTGTCCGATGAGCACATCTTCCACGTCCCCATCGGTCCACAGATAGCTGCCCCCTTCGACGGCATCCACCTCGGCATCCATCGCCGTGTAGAACGAACCCTCCGGCGAGGTCATCTCCCGAAGCACAAAATCCAGCACCCCCCGCGCCACCTCCGCATAGCGCGCATCGCCCATCTGCCGATGCGCCTCGGCATAGATGTAGCCCAGCATCGCATTGTCGTACAACATGATCTCAAAGTGCGGAACCAGCCACTTCGCGTCCGTGCTATAGCGGTGAAACCCCCCGCCCAGGTGATCCAGAATGCCCCCGTCTGCTAGGGCATCCAGCGTGTGCCCCAGCATCTTCATCCGCCGCGCGTTGCCCGGCAGATCGGGCAATTGCGCATTGGCAGAAAGAATCAGCTCGAGCAGCGTCTCGCGCGGAAACTTCGGCGCCGTCCCAAACCCTCCGTGGACCGGATCGTAATCGCTGCACGAGCGATCGATGACGTCTTCGAGGAAGGCCTGATCGACGGTGACATCCTTCGACGAGCCGCGCGGCCCCGAGAGCTGCTTGAGCACACCGTTCAACTGCGCAGTGGTCTGTTTGATATCGTCCGGCCGCTGGCGATACGCCTCGCTCAGCGATGCGAGCACGCGCGGAAAACCCGGCCGGTTATGTGCATCATTCGGCGGAAAATACGTCCCCCCGTAAAACGGCTCGAGCTCCGGCGTCAGGAACACGCTCATCGGCCACCCCCCGTGCCGCGTCAACACCTGAACCGCCGTCATATACAGTTGATCCACATCCGGCCGCTCCTCGCGATCCACCTTGATGTTGATGAACCGCTCGTTCATCTGCTCGGCGATCGCCTCGTTCTCAAAACACTGCCGCTCCATCACGTGGCACCAGTAGCAACTGCTGTAGCCCACCGAAAGAAAGATCGGCTTATTCTCCCGCCGCGACCGCTCGAACGCCTCCGGCCCCCACGGATACCAGTCCACCGGATTGTGCGCGTGCTGCAACAGGTAAGGCGACGTTTCACCCGCAAGGCGATTCGTAAAGCGATGCTCGATACCTTCGGCGGCAGGGGAAGACATGCGGCAAATCATAGCAGCGCCGCGGAGTTTTGAGAGCCGCGCTTACGCGGTATCAAGCAGCATTTGCTCCAGCCGCGGTGCAATCTGCCCCGCGTACCAACGCGGATTCAAAAACCTCGGCGTCCCTTTCATCTTCTCGCGAATCTCTTCCGCCACCCGCTTCCGCCGCCCGACGTCAACCCCCAGCGAAACCGCCAGCTCCACGTACCCCCGCTCGTCGCTCGCGATCAGCTCAGGGACGCCCAGCTCGCGCAACAGCGCCGCCGCCTGCCCAAATCGCTGCTGCACGCTATCCACGACGATCGTCGGAAGCCCAACCTCCAGCGCATCGATGATCGACGTCGCCCCCGCATACGGAAACGAATCGACGTACACATCGGCCACCTTCAACAGGTCCTGTATATCCGAAGGGCTCGCCATCGGCGGCATCACGACCAGCCGAGGCGCATCCAGCCCTTCAACCGCAAAGCTCGTATAGATATCGCGAAGAAACGGCCCGTTCGCGTACTCGTTGCTCCACGACGGCCCAAACGGAAACAACACGAGCACCGATCCCGGAACGCGCGCAATCATTCGCGCCCACGTCCGCCGCAGCTCCGGGATCACCTTGTAAAAATTCGCCCCCGAGATGAACACCGTCGCGTCCGCGCCGATCCCCATCGCCTCCCGGTGACTCGTCTCTCCCGACCGCGCCGCGCGCATCGGCTTGCTGAAGCACATCCCCGGCGCCTCTATCATCGCCAATCGCTCGGTGTACCCGGCCTGAGCCACCTCGCGCGAGCGCGGCCCAGCCCCCAGCAGATAATGCGTCATCGCCGGAATCCCCGTCGTCACCGGCGAATTCAACGACGTGAATTGCACCCGCGCCAGCTTATGACAGGCCAGAACGACAATCGGGTGAGTGACCGCCGCGATATTCGTTCCGATGAAAAGAATATCCGGTGCAGCAGCCCGGATCGTCTCCGCCTGCTGGCGCGCATCGCCCGGCAGCACGATGAATCGATCCGCGCGGCTCCGGCAATACCGCTCGATGTCGCTTTGGTTCGACCCCAACACAAACAGCGTAATATCGAAGCGATTGCGATCCAGGTGATCGAAAACCGAAAGCGCTGTATATGTCTCCGTGTGATGCTGAAACTGCATTTGCAGGATCCCCAGCCGCACCTTCGCCAGTGGGCCGGGTGCCGGCGGAAGCGGGTGATCGAGTGCAAAGCCAGCTTGCCGAAGGGCAGCGTCCAGGATGCGCCCCCGCGCCGACATCGCGACGCGCAGATCGCCCGCCGAGAAATAGAGTGGGATGATGTTGATGAGCGTGGCGATCGCGCTGCTTAACGGCCGCCATGCCTCGGCGGTCTCACGGCTGGTAATGCAGTCGGCTAGCCTGACGATCCACGGCGCGAAGAATCGCGCGAAGCGCTCGGCATCACCGGGCTGCATGAAAAGCTCCGGCGCTCGAAGCGTGTAGCGAAGCAACGGCTCGCGCAGCTTCTCGGGCACGGCACCGGGATCAGGAAGCGCCTCCCAATCGAACGGACGGCACAGAAGCATCGTGCCGAGAAGCGGCCCAGCCGCGCCCGTAATGGCGCGCGCGGCCAGGTGTGATGCAGCCGCCCGCTCCTTCGCATCCGGCGGCTCGTCCTTTGTCGGCCCCGCGATCAGCAAATTGAACGACGCGCCCGATCTCCCGCCCATCGCGGCCAACGCATCGTCGTCGCTCACCCCCCCCAACTCCACGGCAAGGCGCAGCCGAATCGCCCTGAGATCCTCGAACGCCGCCCTGTCGTCAGGATTCTGACGATGCGCCGCAATCAATCGCTCGATCTCCTTTGGCTCCAAAGTTACCCTCTCCATCATCGGTCATATTCCCAGCGTCGCCGCCGCCTGCTCCGCAATGTACTGCCCGATGGCCAACGACGCCGTCGCCGCCGGCGAGGGCGCATTCAGCACATGCAGCGACCGCCGCGTCGTCACGAAACGGAAATCCTGCACGAGTTGCCCCGATACGTCCACCGCCTGCGCGCCGACGCCCGCCCCTCGTCAATGATCCAGTCCGCCGCGCAGCTCCGGGCGCTTCTTCTTCGGGCCGGTCGGCGCGGCCGCCGCTCCCGCGGCCGACATCGCCTCCGCCTCCGCCGCCCGCTTCAGCGACAGCGACATTCGCCGCGCTTCCTTGTCGATCTCCAGGATGTGTACCTTCACCTCCTGCCCCGGCTTCAGCACGTGGCTCGCCGAGCGAATGTCGCGATTCGACAACTCCGAAATGTGGATCAATCCCTCCAGCCCCGGCTCCAGCTCAACAAACGCGCCAAAGTCCAGGACGCGCGTCACCTTGCCCGGCACGTTCGTCTCCACCGCATAGCGATCGCCGACCGTCGACCACGGATCGGGACCCGCCTGTTTCAGACTAAAACTCATCCGCCGCGCCGTCGGGTCCAGCGATAGCACGACCAGCTTGACGGTGTCCCCTTCCTTCACGATGTCATCCGGATGTCGGATGCGCTGCCAGCTCATCTCGCTCACCGGCAGCAGCCCTTCGACCCCCTCCTCCACTTCAATAAACGCCCCGAACGATTCGACGCGCGTCACCCGCCCCGTGATCGTCGTGCCCGCCGCATATTTCGTCGCGGCATCCGTCCACGGATCATTGCCGCGCGCCTGCTTCAGGCTCAGCGACAGCTTCCCCGTTTCCCGATCCATCTTCAGAATTTTCACATCGACGACCTCCCCCACCTTGATCAATTCGGTCGCGCTCTGCCGCCCGCGCTTAAACGACAACTCGCTGACGTGCAGCAGCCCATCCACGCCCCCCAGGTCCACAAACGCCCCAAAATCCATCACATTCCGCACGGTCCCCCGCCGGATCTGCCCCTCCGCCAGTTCCTCCAGCAGCTTCTGCTTCTGCTCTTCCTTCTCGCGCTCCAGGATATTGCGGCGTGACAAAACCAGGTTCCGCGCCTCCCGCTCAAACTTCATCACCTCCGCCTGAAACTTCTGCCCAATGAACTGCGACAGATCCGGGACATGGTAAATCTCCACCTGCCCCGCCGGCATAAACGCCCGCATCCCCTTCACATCCAGCTCCAGCCCCCCCTTGTTCACCGCCGACACAGTCCCCTCCACGATCTGCCCCACCTCCAGGTTCTCCCACGTCGCGTTGGTCACCATCGCCCCGCGCCGATGCAGGATCAGCAGCCCCTCCCGCGCATCGTACTTCTCGACCAGAAAATCATGCTCCTCCCCCACCTTCGGCTCCTCCGCATCGACAAACTCAATGCGCGACAAAATCCCCTGGCTCTTCCCGCCGAAGTCCACAAAAATGTCGTCCTTGTCCACCTGAACGATCTTCCCCCGCTTGATCTGCGGATCCCCCGGCCGCCGCGGCCGCTCCCCCCCGCCCGCCCCGCCCCCCCCGCCCGCCCCCCCGATCTTCGCCTTATCCCCATACAACTCATCTTCCGACAACCCGCTCAACGCGGCGTCGATTTCCGCATCCAACGCGGCATCATTGTCCGGACGAAATTTCTCGCGATACGTCTCATCTTGCTGCTTGGCCATCACGTTCCTCGTCACATAGGTACAGACCAGCAAGTGTATCCGCCCCGGCAAGTCATGCAAATTCGGGTAGTGGAAAAGATTTCAGGGGGCCGAATGAACCGCCTACGCGTGGTTTTGTTGCGCGCGGTAAGATGCGGGAGTGAGTCCGTTGTCAAAACGCAATCTGTCGTTTGCTATCGGCGCTTGCGCCGGCACTTTTGCGGTCGTAGTATTTATGTGGACGTTTTTTGATGCATGATGCCCCAGAGCCAGCGTGGCCGTGTGGCTGGTGGAGTCGAGACGTGGCGCGGTTGATTAGGACTGGCCTATCCGTTTCCGGCTCTTTCGGTTGCCGGTGCCTCAATAGCCAGTCCATGCTCCGTTTCCACGT
>JBBRIN010000109.1:0-8438 GCA_038221115.1 Tepidisphaerales bacterium | reverse complement strand
ATGGCGACGTACATCTCGCCAGCGTATTTGGCGGCGGCATAAGGGCTGATCGGCGCGGGGATCATCGTCTCGCGCTTGGGCAACTCTGTCTGATCGCCATAGGCGGAGCTGCTGGCTGCGTAGATGAAGCGGGGGACGCCGGCCTCGCGGGCGGCTTCTAGGAGAGTCAACGTGCCGGTGGCGTTGTTCTCGTGATATTCGATAGGCAACTGGACGGATTGGGGCACGCCGGCCCAGGCGGCTTGGTGGAAAATGACGTCGATTCCCTTTACGGCGTCGCGCATGGCAGACTCGTTGAGGATGCTATCCGTCCGAAAGTCGATGTCTGATAGCAGGTTATGGAGCCGCCGCGCCTCTCCGCGAGAGAGATTGTCTACGACGCGGACGTTCCAGCCCTGGGCTAGTAGAGCGTTGACCAAGTGGTGGCCGATGAAGCCGGCGCCGCCGGTAACCAATGCTGCCTTCGGCGCTTGTGATGCGGGTTGGGACGCGGACGACGTCATTGGTTTGCATTATGGGTGCGAGAAGCCACGGCGTACAGTCGCGCTGGCGCGTTGGGGCGGCGTGAAAAGCCGGTCGACGTCCTATAAGCTTTTGGCCGATAAGTTTTCGAAACGGCTCGCTATACTGCGGGACGGATCGCGAGTGGATTGAACTATGCCGATCGCAAAGCCAACTGTTCTTGTTACCGGCGCCGCGGGCTTCATCGGCTCGCACGCCGCCGAGGGGTTTCTTGAGCGCGGGTACCGGGTGGTGGGAGTGGATAATTTCTGCGACTTCTACGACCGCTCTTGGAAGGAAATGAACGTGAAGTGCGCCGGGCCGGCGCTGAGGGTGGAGGAGCTGGATATCACGGATGGGCCGCGCATCAATGCGTTGATCGCCCGTGTGAAACCGGATGCGATTTTGCACCTGGCGGCGATGGCGGGGGTGCGGCCGTCGATCGAGCGGCCGGCGCATTATTGCCGCGTCAACCTTGAGGGGACGACCAATCTGCTGCAGGCCGCCGTGGACAACAAAGTCGGTAAGTTTCTCTTCGCGTCGAGCAGCAGCGTGTACGGGAATGCATCGCGCGTGCCGTTCAGCGAGGAGGACCCGGTGAACGAGCCGATCAGCCCGTATGCGGCGACGAAACGCGCCGGTGAACTGTTGTGCCACAGCTACTGGCACCTGTACAAGCTGCCGATCTTCTGCCTGCGTTTCTTCACGGTGTATGGTCCGAGGCAGCGGCCGGATCTGGCGATCCATAAATTCGCCCGGCTGATCGACGCGGGCAAGCCTATCCCGATGTTCGGGGATGGGTCGACGAGCCGCGATTACACGTACGTCGAGGACATCGTCGCGGGAATCTGCGCTGCGCACGAGCGGTGTAATCGGTATCGCGTCTACAACCTGGGAGGCAACGACCCGGTGACGCTCAAGACGCTGATCGCGGGGATCGAGCGGGCGATGGGGAAGACGGCGAACATCCAGCGCAAGCCCGCTCAGCCGGGGGATGTGGAGCGGACCTACGCGGACCTTACGCGCTCGAAGGCGGAGCTCGGGTATCAGCCGCGTACGACGCTGGCGGCGGGACTGAAGAAGTTCGCGGAATGGTTCAGGGAGTATGGGCCGCTGTATCGGGCCTCGGCGGGGCGAGGGAAGTTGGAAGTTGGTGGTTGGTAGTTTGGCGGGATCCGCCTTGACGCTTATTCCGCAAGCGGTTTCCGTCCCACGACGGTGAACACCACGCTGTAGGTCAAGGTGTCATCCCGCTGCAGGTAATCTATTAACGTGCGGACCAACACGTCGGCTTTCCCGTGCGAACCAAGAACTCTCGCGATCGCTGGAGAAGCGATCGCCAACTTCGTTCGCCAATGCGACAAGCTGGACTCATCAATTCGACCGGCGTAAAGATGATAACTTTCGGCTGTGACACGGATATCAATCAATCCGGACGCGCGTGCCATTGAATGCAGTTTTCGGCCGACGTATGGATCGAAGCCTGTCACTTCCAACGCCGCGACCACGCTGGCTAGCTGCGACTGAAGTTCTTCGTCCACGGGGTAATGCCACAAAAGTTGCCCATCCAGGTCCTGCAAAAGGACTTGACCGCCAGGCTTACACACTCGGATTATCTCGGCCACGGCCCTTTGGCGGTCCGCGAGGTATTCCAGAAGAAAGCGGGAATACACGAAGTCGAATGTATCCGCACCGAGATCGAGGCATCGTGCATCGCCCACCAAGAGGCGGAGATTCGGAGGAATCATGGCTGTCCCGGTGAACCGTTCGGCGGACAAATCGATGCCGCTGAAATGGCCGCTGGGGAATGCCTCCGCAGCTGCGCGGGCGATGACTCCCGGTCCACAACCCACGTCAAGTACGTCGGGGGAGCAGCTAAGATGAGGGGCGACATAGCGAGCGACCCAAGCGGCGGCGTCAACCTTCGCCGCTAGCCTCGCGGATTCCCGCGGGTCATCCATTAGATAGCCGGCTCGTCCGCTCACGTCGCCTTCCCGGTCACTGATGTCGTCTGTGCCAAACCGCGGCGGTGCTCAGCGCGCAGCGCCTTTTCGTAAAAGCGGTGGACATGGCAATACCACCCTTCATAGCCATCCCGGAGCCAGATGCTCTGCGCGTAATCGCGGATATGTCGCGCGCCGAGTTCGCACATGACACGGCGATTTGCCGGATGAACTACGACAGGCACGCCCTGCAGCGGACAATCAGCATATTCCGGAGCAACAGCCGCCAACAGCGAGGTGGTGATGGACTTCACGGCGTCGTAGTCCAAGGATGGGTCCACCAGAATATCGCAGCGGTTCTCGATGAATGAAAAATTCAGTCCCCGGGGTCCCCTGTACGCGAGCGCCACCCCTGCCACGGAGTCCGCGCGGTCACTTTCGCAAAAGAACACCCTGCGATAGCGCCGCAGCCCAACAGTGCGGAAAAGGTCATCTACGCACTCAAGGTTAATATCGTCGTCCAATCCCTCTACACAGGAGAAGACATGTGATCGGACAACGTCGGCGAGTCCTCGGATCATCGAAGATTCGGCGGGCTTGACAGCCCTCGCGGCGACAGCGGGGGTTAAGGCAGCGGCCGAAGTGAACGGCAGGAAGAAATACGACAGGTCGCCAACCGAAGCCACAGATGCACCAAGGGAATCGAGTATCGACCCAAAAATCTTGTTCGCAAATCGATTAGTGCGTTGAAACCAGTTCTGGTGAGAGGCGTGATGTGGATTGGCCAAGCAAGCCGCGTGCTCCGCCAGCATCACCGCCCGGGACGCCGCGGGGCTCCCCACCCCCACGAGGTGTTGAGTGTTCCATCCGTTACGGCTGCTCCGCCAAGACGTGATCGTTGCCCACGCTTGGTTCACCGGATCTTCGTACGTCACGACACGATGAATGAGGTCCCCCGCGGCGCGTGCGCGGCGCCAATTGTCCTTAACCAGCGGCATGAAAGGAGCAAGTCGATGGAGTTTTTCGGGGTAAAGGAATCCTGCCGCCTCGTACCGTTGAAACAACTCGTCGATGGCGATCGCGTTGACGCGGCAGCCGTAGTCTTCGTATCGGGGCGGGATATCGCCCGCACCAGATTGAGCAGTAACAGATTTCATCGACCCGCCGCAACGAAGTGAATTCTTGGTCAATTTATCGCGATTCCGCCCGCGCGGAGAATGGTGTGAAGTATACTTCACAGACATTGTTGCCGTCAACAGCTAAATGTTTCAGGCGTGCTCGGATCGGAATTGCGGAAGGCGCGACTGAAGATTGGACTGACGCAAGAGCAGTTGGCGGGGAAGGCGCGCATTACGCGTGAATACGTCAGCGCATTGGAGCGAGAGCAGTACTCCCCAACGGTGGAGATTCTGATGCGCATTTGCGACGCGATGGAAATTCGGACGTGGATATTGATCCGGCGAGTTGAAACGAAAGCACATGAACCGGGACGCGCGTGAACCAACCGAACAACCAACCGAACAACCGGGACGGGGACGGTTTTCAATGTCCGAGTCTCTGGCTATAACGGCGACATGCCGCGCACCGCCAGAAAATGTCCAGGTGGGTTGATTTACCACGTGCTCAACCGTTCGGTGGCACGAATCAAGCTGTTCCGGGGCGTCAAGGATTACCAGGCATTTGAGAAAGCGCTGGTTGAGGCGATGGAGAGGACGCCGATCGCGTTGCTCGGTTACTGCGTGATGCCGAATCACTGGCATCTGGTGCTGCGCCCGGAGCGGGATGGCGATCTTTCGGCGTTCATGCAGTGGCTCACGCTCACGCACGTGCAGCGGTGGAGGACGAGCCATGACACGGTGGGGTACGGGCCGCTTTACCAAGGGCGGTTCAAGGCGTTTGCGATTCAGGAGGATGGCCATCTGCTGACCGTGCTGCGGTACGTCGAGCGCAACCCGGTCCGGGCCAACCTCGTCGACCGGGCGGAGGATTGGCGATGGTCGAGCCTTCATCGGCGGGTAGCGGGCGACGAGCGTGAGCGGTCGATCCTGGCCGCGTGGCCGGTAGCGATGCCGGAGGATTGGGTGGAGCGCACCAATCGGCCGCAAACGCCGGCAGAGGAAAAGGCGATGAAGACGAGTGTCAACCGGTCCCGCCCATATGGTTCCGCGGCTTGGCAGATGGCGACCGCCAAGCAACTTCATTTGGAGTCTTGCTTCCGCGAGCCAGGACGGCCGAAGAAAAGGCGGGATTGAGAAATAACCGTCCCCGTACCGGTTTTGATCGACGAACCTAACGCACCCGGCTGCTCCACCGTCAAGCCGTTCGCCGGGCGGATCAACACGCCGTCTTCCCGCTGCTCGGCGACGACCAGAGCGCCCTCTTCCATGCCGAAACGGCGGCGCAATTCCGGCGGAATGACGACCGTGCCGAGTTTTCCCACGGCCCCGCCGTCACGTCACTGGAATGACCTGCGTCACTTCGGGGACGCGTTCGCGGAGGTTGCGTTCGATGCCGTCCTGGAGGGTCATGGTGCTGCTGGGGCATCCGTGGCAGGCGCCGTGGAAGCGGATGGAGACGACGCCGTTGAGGGAGACATCGACGAGCTCGATATCGCCGCCGTCGGCCTGGACGGCGGGGCGGATGAGGTTGATGACGCCCTGGACGCGCTCGCGCATGGGCTGGAGCTGATTTGGATCGGCCGTGGGGGTGGCGGAGCTCATGCGAAGGCCTCTTGCGATGGCGAATCGGGAACGCCGGGGATTATAGAGGCACTGAGCGAAAGTGACAAACAGGGCGTTACCCGCCGCGCGATCCGCGCAGCAGACGCAACTTGTGTTCGCCGGTCAGATAATACATGCCGCCGTCGACGGGTTGCCATTGCACGATGCCGGTGGGGTCGGCCAGGTCGTAGGTGTATTCGTATCTTCCCATTTCGCGTTGGACGGCGCCGGCTTCCCTGGCGCGGCTGAAGAAGCTCAGGCGATAGGCGGGGACGGCGCCGGCGTTAACATCGGCACGCCGGACCGAGGGCTCGGCGGCGACGACGACAAAATCGCGGGTGGGGAGGGTTGCCTTGAAGTTGGGGTTTTGGAACGAGTCGGTGGGCGCGACCCACTGAGCCGCGGCGGGTTGCTCGAGGTTGTATGCGAGGAGACTCTGGGGGCCCATCACGTAGGCGTATGCGCCGGCGGTGGCGACGGTGATGCTCACTTCGCCGGTGTTCTGGCGTTGCGTGGACCCGGTGGGCGCGCCGGTTGACAACATGGTTTGACGCCGCTGGCCGTGGTCGTCGTGCTCGAGAATGGCGCCGTCCTCGAGCGAATGCACGGTGACGAAGTGGCCGTTTTGCTCGACGGCGAGTATGCGCTGACCCACGATGACCAGTTGGCCCGGCTTGTTGCAGCCGATGTAGAGCGGGTTGGCAACGCCGCTGGGCGCGCCGCTATTCGGGTCGGAGCGGTTGGGGGGATACTCGAATTTTAGCGCCTTGCCCGGCTCGTAGAGGTCCTTGCCGCAGAGGCGATCGGGCAAGGTCCAGACGAGCATCCCATCGGGAGAGATGGCCATGTTCACCGGGACGATCGTCGTCTCGACGGCGAAGTTGCGGAGCATGACCAGCTCGCCGGCGTAATTGTCGAGCACCATCAGCTTGACGGTGCTGTCTTCGGTGACGCGAAGGGCGGTGAAATCTTCGGTGGCGAGGAGCTTCTGCACGGGCTTGGTGCTGACGCGGGTCTGCCAGAGCAGGTTGCCGGCGCGGCTCTCGATGCAGAAGACGCGGCCGGTGGTGGTGCCGACAATGACGCGATCGCTCAGCGGGTTTGCCAGGGCGATCTGTTCGGGGCCTGGAGCCGCGGCGTCGGCCTGGGCCTGGGCGGCGGCGTTCTGCACCTGGATCTGGCGGACGACGTTGCCGCGGCGGCCGCCGCGAAAGATCATGCGCCCGCCTCGGGTCATCATGATCTGTTCATCGTTATTCACCGTGTTGTTGGCGACGCTGTCGTTGGAGACGTCGACGTTCTGTAGGCTGCCGACGGCGAGCAGATCTCCCACGGCCAGCGACTTCAACGGCGATGTCCACAGGGTCTTTCCGTTGGGATCGAGGGCGACGACCTCGTTGGCGCTCCAGGCGATGAACTTCGAATCCCGCGGGCCGCCGGTCCAGACGCCGAACTTGGCGGCATCGGTGAGCACGCCGCAGGTTCCGAGGGGTTTGACGGCGCCTGGGGAGAAAAGGGTCAACCTTCCGCTGGTCATGGCGGGCAGGCGATCAGGCCGCGCACCGCTGGCGCCGTGCGGGGAATCCTGCCAGTCTGGCGGCGGCGTTACCAGCGCCGTTACGTCATCGATCTCGACCGCCTGCTTGTCCTGCTGGGTCGTCATGAATGGCCGCGTCATGGGCTTTTTGCCGGCGGCGCGCTCTTCTTCGCTGAGCCTCACGAAGAAGGGCACATGCATGTCGGCCAGCAACGCGGGCGATTCGTCCACCTTCAGTTTTTGCAGTTGTACGGCGGCTTGCTTGAATGTCGTGCCAGGTTCGATGCTGGACCCGTTAGGGAGCGCGATCAGTTGCGCAAGCGGCGTGCCCTCGAGGTCCTTGGCTCGAAGCAGGCGGGCAACGGCGACGTCGATGCCGCCGGGCAAGGTCAGGTAATTGCGCGCCATGGCTTCGATGAGCATGCCCTTGTCGGCAGCCTTGGCGTACTGGCGGTAGATCATCCGCAAGACATGCGTTGCCAGGCGCGGGTTGTGCTGCCGCTCGTACGCCTCGGCGGCCAGCAGCATGGCTTTAGCGGTAACGCTGGCGTTGGGGTACTTCTCGGCGACCGCCAGAAGCTGCGCGGGCTCACCGGCGGATTGGGCGGATTCCATCGCCGCCACGGCTTCTTTTTCGACCGCGGCGTAGGCCTCGGGGTGCTTGGCGAGCACCTCGGCGATTTCAAGCTTGGCTTTCACCCAGGCCTGCATGGCAGGGGGGGCATCTCCCGGAGCCGCGGCGGCATCGTCGTCGGCTGGGAGCACGACGGCGCGCCATTCGGTGTTGCCGAGGATGTCCTGGTAGAGGCGGACGGCGGTGGCAAAACTTTCCGGCTGCACGTTGTCGCGCAGGAAGCTGGCGCGGCTCAAGCGGTAGTTGACCTGCTCGACCGGCAGATCCGCGGCCCGCGCGGCGAGATCCAGGAATTCAATGGCAGCTTCGTTGGCGTCGCCGCGGCGGTCGCGGGCGAGCTTTTGAGCAAAGGCGAGGGTGTCGTTGAAGACGCGCTGGCGGTGCGCGCCGGGCTTCATCGCGTCGGCGCCGCCGAGGATGGTGATGGCCTCCTTCACCTTGTCCATCGTGACGGGCGTCTGGCCCGCGGCGAACATCACTTCGGCATAATGCAGGCGCGGCTCGACGTCGTCGGGAGCGGCGGCGACTTCGCGATCCAGCTTCTCGCGCGCGAGCTTCATGTCGGTGTAGACGTCGACGCTGCGCGCGCCGGCGATGATGACGTGATCGCCGGCGACGACGACGTTGCCGGGGCCTTCCTTCTCGTCCCACTCGGAGCGGCCCTTGGGATAGATCTCATCGATCTTGCCGCCCCGCTTTACCGACAGGCGGTAGAGGGCCCAATCGGTGGGGACGAAGATGGAGTCGGCGGTGACGAAGCCGCGGCCGCGAACGTTGTCCTGCGAGCCGCGGGTGCGCGCGCTGGCCTTGTCGGGGGGGACGAGGAGGCCGCTCTGCCAGACGGAGCCTTTGTCGGCGTTTTCCTGAAGGGTGAGGGCGCGGTCGTATTGCGTCCAATCGATGCCGAAGACCTGTCGCTTGCCGCAGAGGATCAGCCGGTCGCCGGTGATGCCGAGGAGGGTTGCGGGCCGGTCGAAATCGTCGAGGCTGATTCGCTTGAGCTCCTGTCCACCGGCGGCGTCGTAGACCAGAAGGAGCTTGCCGTCGGTGGGCATGATGAAGATTTTGCCGTCGCGGACGAAGACGGGATTGAATTCCCAGGG
>JBBRIN010000108.1:0-8450 GCA_038221115.1 Tepidisphaerales bacterium | reverse complement strand
CCCGACGCTCGGAGACGAATCTGATCCGATGCAAACGATGGCGTGAGCTTGCGGAGAAAAACCGGCGGCTTTCCTTCAATCGGTGATAGACCGCGGCAACGCGCTCTGTAGAATGGCGCGTCGCCCCACCGCGTCGACCGCTCCCGGTACGCAGCGCGCGTCCCATACGCCCGCCAGCACCATCGCCGGGCGCGCTCGGCTCACAGGAACTCGACTATGGCCTCGGTCTGTTTTTATTTCCAGGTCCACCAGCCGTTCCGCCTCCGCCGCTACAGCGTCTTCGACACCGACCGACATTATTTCGACGAGCGCAAGAACGGCGAGATCATCCGCAAGGTCGCCGGCAAGTGCTACCTGCCGGCCAACCGGATGATGCTCGACACCATCCGCAAGCACGAGGGCAGATTTCGCATCAGCTACTGCGTGAGCGGCTCGGCCCTGGAGCAACTTGAACAGTACGCGCCGGAGGTGATCGACACGTTCCACCAGCTCAATGAAACGAAGTGCGTGGAGTTTCTGGACGAGACGTACTACCACTCGCTGGCGTTTCTGTATAGCCGCGAGGAGTTCCGGTCGCAGGTGCAGCAGCACCGGGAGATGATCAAGCGGCTGTTTAACCAGGAGCCACGGGTTTTTCGCAATACGGAGCTGATTTACAACAACGACCTGGCCCACTTCGTGAGCCACATGGGGTATGACGCGATCATCACGGAAGGGGCGGACCACGTTCTGGGTTATCGCAGCCCTAACTTCGTCTACCGCCCACCTCATGCACCGCGCCTGAAGCTCCTATTGCGCAACTACCGCCTGAGCGACGACATCACGTTTCGCTTTTCGAACCGCGCGTGGGAGCAATGGCCGCTCACGTCGGAAAAGTTCGCCAAGTGGGTCAACCAGATCAACGGCAACGGCAATGTCTGCAACCTGTTCATGGACTACGAAACGTTCGGCGAGCACCAGTGGGCGGAGACGGGCATTTTTGATTTTCTGTCGGCGATGCCCGGCGAGATCTTAAAGACGCCGGAAAACCACTTCCTGTGCCCGAGCGAGATCATCGACCGCTACGAGTCGGTCGGCGAGCTCGACGTGCCGCATATGATCAGTTGGGCGGACACGGAGCGCGATCTGTCGGCGTGGCTGGGGAACGCGATGCAGTCGAACGCGCTGCACGAATTGTACAAGCTGGAAGGGCAGCTCCAGGAGCGCGGCGACGAGCAACTGACCACCGACTGGCGAAAGATCACGACGAGCGATCACTTCTATTACATGTGTACCAAGCACTGGGCCGATGGGGACGTACACAAGTATTTCAGCCCGTATGAGAGCCCTTACGACAGCTACATCAATTTTATGAACGTGCTGGATAATGTGCGGACGCGATTGCGGGAGTAGCGATTCGGAAAATCGTGCAACGCCGGCGAGATCCCCATACAATGCGATCGCGATGCCGCTTCACCTGCTGAGCCAGTCGCAGCCCCGTGCCCCGGATGCCGGGGTGCCGCGGATCGCAGCGGGAGCGATCACCCTCCTCCTCTTCATCGCTATCGCCATCTTCCTCATCCGCCGCCGGCGATCCGTCCCTCCGCCCGATTCCGAAGGCTCCTGTGGCAGGTGCGGCTACCTCGTCAAGGGCCTCACCACCTTCACCTGCCCCGAATGCGGCTCCGACCTCCGGCAGGTCGGCCTCATCCACCCCCGCAACGGCGACACACCGCGCGCCGGCGCGCCTTGGCTCATCGTCCTCAAGGCCTCCGCACGGCCACTGCTGATCTGGATCGTCTCCTGCCTCATCTTCAGCGCCGTGTGCACGTGGATCGTTCGCGATTACCTCTGGCCCTATTCAGACGTCGGCGAGAACGTGATCCACTGCTATCCCAAGTCACGCCGATACACTTCCGCGAAGTTTTACACCCGGACCGAAGCACCCGCCTTCGGCCGCATCCGCGCCGCCCGCGCTCCGCAAAAGTCGCGCTACGGCCAATTCGAGATGCAGGACGCCACCAGCACCTGGCTGATCGGCGTCAATTACCTGGCCGACAACCATTACTACCGAGATGCCTCGGGCACGACTGTGACCCACGCCGGCCTTCCTACCAGCGCCTCGGTCCTCGATTTTCTGAAGATCAACAAGATCGACACGAGCGACCCGCGGGTTCAGGCCGAGGCCGCCGCCGCCGCTGCTGTGATGGCCGATGCCGGAAACCAACCCAACTTGAATCTGCGCCTTCCCCCCGCGTTCCCCTTCGACATCACCTCCTCTGCCGGCGCGGGGGGCATCGTATCCGGCGGCGGCGCCGCATTCGAGGAAGCGCAGAACATCGTCTGGCCCCTGCTGCTCTCCAGCGGAATTCTCATCATCCTCTGGCGCCGACGCCGCGCGTTGCTCGCCGCCGGCGTCATCCCGGCGCGCGGCAGTAGACAAACTGAGCGAGCGGCCCCAGCAGACTCGAACGATTCGATCCGCACCGGCACGCGGACGCTTTCCATCCTCTTCAGCGACATCAAGGACTACACCGCCCGCACCGCCGCCGGCTCGCGCCAGGCGGCCATCGAGCTAGTCCGCCGCCACCGCGATCTCGTCCAACCGATTGTCAAAACGCATGGCGGGCGCATCATCAAAACCATCGGCGACGCCCTTCTGGTCACCTTCGACAGCGCCACCGATGCCGTCCTGGCCGGTGCCCAGATTCAGGGGAGCTTGCGCGAGCACAATACAGCCGCCTTCAAGGACGCCGATCGCTTCGAGCTGCGCATCGCCGTCAGTACCGGCGAAGTCGTGGTCGAATCCAACGACGTCTTTGGCGAAGCGGTGAACCTGGCAAGCCGCGTGCAACAATTGGCCGCCGCGGGCGAAGTCCTCCTGACCGAGCCGACCTGGGCGATGGTCAACAAGCGGGAAGTCCCATGCGAGGAGGCCGGCGTGTTTGAACTCAAGGGAATCCCGGGGACGGTGCGGGTTTTCCGCGCGGTGCCGGCGGGAACCGCAGCGGCGATCGACGCGGAGGCACGCTCATGAAGGGGATGAGCGCCGCCGCCGGCTGCGCGCTCGGCTTGGCGCTCCTCGCCATCTTCGGGGCCTTGCTGGCCAGACGCGCCTGGTGGTCCAGGCGTTTCGGAACCGCCGCTCACTGCCGGCGTTGCAATTACAACCTCACCGGCATCACCAGCTCGCGCTGTCCCGAATGCGGCGTAGACCTATCGAGCGGCAACATCGTCCGCGGTGAGCGCCGGCAACCCGGGATAGCGGGGTGGGCGGGAGTGCTGTTGCTGTGCCTGAGCCTGTCGGGACTTGGCGGATTGATCCTCGGATCGATGGCGCATGTGGATTGGTATCGCTATCGGCCCTTTGGGTGGGTCATGGCGGACACGCACCGCGCGGCAACGGCCCTGCACGCGTGGGCCGAGGTGCAGCGTCGCCACGGGGCAGGTGCGCTGGATGAATCGCAGGAGCAGGCGATCGTCGAGCGGGCACTCCGGGAGCAGGCAGCCGCCGAGGCCGGCCCAGCGACAGCCGCCATGATGAAGTTTCTGGATAATGTCGCTTTCGCGGGGAGTTTGACCAAGGTGCAACGGTCGAGGTTCGTCGCGGAAGCAACTCGCGCCGAACTGACCGTCGCGCCTGCCAGCGGCGCGCGAAAGCAGCCATCGTATCGCGTGCTGGCCATCGGGCGCGGCGGGGATGACGTCGCGTGGTTGCGTAATATCCGTGGGTTGGTCGCCGTCGATGGAGAGGTCGTTGACGCCGACGTGGAGGATACCAGTTGGGGCGTCGGCGGAATGAGCTTCGGAGGTACGTTGCCGCCGATGTCTCCGGGGCGACACCGCGTATCGGTGGTGGTGAACGTGCGTGTGGGCGTGGATGAGATCAGCCTGTTCGGCGAGACATCCATCGAAGTCGAGCCGCAAATCCTCACCGCGGACGTGGATATCGCCTCTTCGCCTGCGACGTGGCAGCCGGCGACGCGATGATTCCCTTTACAACCGGCATCACACGCGGCCACAATGGCGACGGCCGCGAAGCGAATTCATCCCTTCCGCGCCACCAACCATTCGCCGGGGAGCGCGCATGATGTGTCGAATGAGTATTCGTAAGCGCCATCCATGGCGGGCCGCGATCGCCTTCATCTTCCTCGCCCTGCTCTGCCCGAATGCCGTTCGGGCAGACATCGAGTTCCCCGGCGAGCCTATGCCGCTGGCTGATGCGAAAGGAAAGACCGGCCCGCTTCGCGTGACGCTGCCGGAGCGCAGCCCGCTGAGCGCGCCCAAAGACATCATCAAGCGCATGCACCTGAAGGGCGTTGAAGTCGACGACTACGACTGGGCGAAGGAGGTCTACGACCTGTACGTGCCCAAGGAGCCCGGCGAAGGCGGCAAGTATGGGCTGATGGTGGGCGCGGTGTTTAAGGACTTTGGCGGCCCGCCGGGCGATTGGGGGGACTTGCTCGATCAGTACCATGTGATCTGGATTTGCAGCGAAACCGTGGGAGAAGGGCAGCCGGAGTTGCGGCGCGTGGGAACCATGCTGGACGCGGCCCACAACGTGCGAAAGGCGTTCCCGATTCAGGATGAGCGCGTGTACGCCTCAATCGGATCGTGGAAGGGACCGGTGGCGGGTACGGCACTGCACTATGCGGACGTGTTTGAAGGCGGGGCGATGTACACGATCGGCTGGCATTGGTTCGCCCGGTTGCCGGCGGGGAAGCCGAAGTTCCAACCCTGGCCCGCCGGCGATATCGCGCCGCCGGACACCGATCGGCTCGGGCAGGCGAAGGCCCGCGGGCGCTACTTCTTCGTGAAACGGAAAGAGGACGTGACCGAGGATGGTCCGGATCGGGATACCGACGTCGTGCGCCAAGGGTACACCGGCACCGGCTTCAAGAACGTGAAGCTGATCTTCGTCACGCACGATCAGATGGGGCACTACGGCGCGTATGACCCGAAGATGTTTGAGGAGGCGATCACATTTCTGGACGCCCCGCTGTCGAAACTTCCGCCCAAAATCGCCGGTAAGACGGCGGACTCGCCGCCGGCGGCAGTAGAGGCGCCGAAAGCTGCCGTGAAGGACGCGACACCCACCCCGCCTACCCCCCCTGCCGCCACGCCACCGGCGGCGCTGACTTCGGACGAAGCGAACGACAAGGCCAACAAGGCGCTGGCGATGGCCAACAACTACCTTGCCCTGAAAAAATATGAGCTGGCCCGCCCGAAGCTTGAGAAGATCGTCAAAGACTACCCCGACACCCCCGCGGCGAAAGAGGCCAAGGCGTTGCTGAAGGCGCTCGAGGGCAAATGATCACTCCGCCGCCGCGGACACGCGCGGCGTTTCCCACGCATCGTCAAACTCCACGCGGATCACGTTCGGGTTACAGCAGACAGGGCAATCTTCGACGTATTGCTGCTCCTCGCCCTGCGAGCGATCGAGCGGGATCACGATCTGCTCCCCGCACGTGGGGCAGACGTAGCTCGATTCATCGTTTGAAGCGCCGGCATCGCGCTTTCGCTTCTTTCGCTTCATCCGAATCCACTCCGATCTGAAACCGGCGAGTATACTCGCGCATGGATTTGGCGAAGGATCTGGAATGGGCGGACTGCACACCGCGTTGACGCTTCAATCCGTGCTGGCGGTGATCGGCGCGCTGCTTGCCATCGTTGGCGCGTGGCTCCTGCGCCGTGGGAGGTGGCCCGCACGCGTCGGCACGACCCCGCATTGCCCGAGTTGCCAATATATTTTGACGGGGCTCGCCGCGAATCGGTGTCCCGAGTGCGGAACTCAGCTTGGCGTCCAGAACATCATTCTTGGGGAGCGCAATCTCCGACCGGTGATGGCGGTCGCCGGCGCGGCCGCCACGCTGAGCGGCCTCCTCGTTCTGTTTCTCGGTCTGGGCGGCGCGACCGGCCGCATTGACCTGTACCACTATCGCCCCGCCGCGTGGCTCGTGGCAGACTTGGCGTCGCCTAACCCTCACCTGTGGAACCGCGCCTGGACGGAGCTCGTTCGACGCAACGCCGCGGGCACATTGTCCTCTTCGCAGCAACTGCTTTGGGAAGACCGGATGTTGAATGAGTTAGAGACGTCGGGCGGTCCGCTCGCGTATCAGGCCTGGATGGAACTCCGGCTACGGTCGTCGCTCGGCAAGCTCTCCACCCCTTATCAGGACCGGTGGGTTACTTGTGTCATTAAGAAACAACGCTCGCCGTCGTATTCCAGCGCATCAAATCCCTGGCAGGAATTGGAGCGGCTGGCGGCGATCGGCGCATTCAGTCAAAGGCAGGAAGATGAGCTCGTCCGATGCGCCGTGGAGGAAGAAGGCTTCAAGGGCCTCGGCGTGCCGATGCAGCACGTCATCGATCTCGTCGGAAGCCAATGTCGTGGCCACGTGCTGTCGCCGGCGCAGGAATGGAGTTTTCTGGACGGGATGACGTCCCTCTCGCTCCTGGTCCGCCCCAAAATAGTACCGGGAGAGATTGTGCCCTTCCGCCTGATAACGGCGGGGCGCGGGCCGACGGGTTGGGTCCAACGAATCCGTCTGGTGGATGTGCAGATCGACGACCAGCGCGTCAAACCCACGGGGGCAGTCGTCGCCGGATTATTCGGGACCATTCTCCCGGCGTGGAGCGACGGCGCGGTCGCCCCACAAGCGAAAGGCCGCCACCGTCTGCGTATCCAAGTGGCCGTCGATGTTGCCATTTCGCCGACGACATACGCGCAACTCGCCTCGATGAGCTCACAGCACATCATCAGATCATGGGATCGCGAGGTCGCCGCCGACTTCGACGTGGTAGAAGGTGGCGCCCCCAGCACATGGCTCAGTGCCCCGGATTCCGCGACGCTTGGCAAGTATTTCTCCGCCACGCCGTTTCAGCTTCAAAAGACGGGGCCCTTTCACATCGCGTGCCAGATCAATTGGGGATACGTTCCGGTTCGAACCGCGTTCGATGTCATTGCGCGAATCGCCGGGGAGGACTATCCGCTCGGAACGATCGTGCCGTCACGCGGACACAGCTTCGGCGGCGCCACCGTAGGACTTCGCGAGGCGCCGCCCGGTCCGCTGGAAAAGATCGACGTCTTCCTGCGGAGCAGCGAATCAGCTGCGCGGATGACACCCGATCTGGCGGAATTCTGGTGGGGGGAAATCACGTTTCCCGACGTTCCGGTGGAACGGCCGTGAACAATGCCGATTGCCCGGACTTCGACGCAGAAAAGTGACGGTCTCCGAGTTATGATCCACCCTCCACGACACGATCTTCCAAGGGCTCTTCCGCATGATTTCCGCACTCACTGGCGAACTCCGCCGCGTCGATAACGACCGCGTTCACGTTCAAGCCGGGCCGATGCTCTACGAGCTTCTGGTGCCCGCCGCCGATCTTACGGAGCTACAAGCGAGCCTCGGCGAAACGCTGACGCTCCACACGATCTTCTACCTGGGAGGCGACCCTTCACGCGGCGGGATTGAACCGACGTTGATCGGATTTCTCCGGCCGGATGATCGCCGGTTCTTCAACCTGTTCACGACGGTGAAAGGCATCGGCCCCAAAACTGCGCTGAAGGCGCTCACCGTCCCAGTGGGCGAGATTGCGGCCGCCATCGAGCAGAAGGACAGCCGCTTCCTCGTACAGCTCAACGGCATCGGCAAGCGCACCGCGGAACTGATCGTTGCGGAATTGGGCGGGAAGGTGAAGGACTTCGCGTTTGGGTCGATGGATCGGGCCGCGATCGGCGCGGGACATGGCCGCCGGCAGACGTTTGAGGAGGATGCGATCCTCGCGCTGATCGCGATGGGGGAGCGACGGCCGGATGCTGAGCATTTGCTTGAGAAAGCGAAGCAGTCCAATGCGCAGATGAAGACGACGGATGCGCTGTTGCGTGAGATGCTGCGGATGCGCACGGCTCGGTCCTAGGAGATCTGCCCACGGCCAGCGCGCTGTCCTCCTGGATTCTGCCGCTTGTGATGTTGATGACCATCGCTAAAACTGTGACCATGCCGCGAGAGCGCATCGTATCGGGGGTTTCGCAAGGGGACGACGAGAATCGTTTCAATTACGCGCTGCGGCCACAGAACTTCAAGCAGTACATCGGCCAGGAAACCTTGATTCGCAAGCTGAGCATTGGCGTACGCGCCGCCCGCGGGCGCGGGGAACCGGTGGAGCACACCCTGCTGCACGGTCCGCCGGGGTTGGGCAAAACGACGCTGGCGCATGTGATTGCCAACGAGATGGGCGCGCAGGTCCACGTCACCAATGGCCCGGCGCTGACCAAGGGAGCCGACCTCGTCGGCATCCTGACGAAGCTCAATCAGGGCGACGTCCTGTTCATCGATGAGATTCACCGGCTGCCGGCGATCGTCGAGGAATATCTCTATCCCGCGATGGAGGATTTTAAGGTCGACGTGACGATCGACGCGGGCATGCACGCGCGCACGATCACGATGCCGCTGCCGCCGTTCACGTTG
>JBBRIN010000107.1:0-8559 GCA_038221115.1 Tepidisphaerales bacterium | reverse complement strand
GCTATTTGTCGTTCCGATTGCCCTGCCTGCCCGAGGCTGGTCTTGATGTATCCGGCTTCGGTATTTCCAGGCTCGGGGGGGGCAGGGCGATCGGGGTTTCGTCAGATCAGAAGATCGGCTTGCCGCCAGGTCCCATGATGCTGTCATGCCACGCGGCACGCACCGTGGTTTTCACCGCGTCTGGCAGCGGGATGTATTCAAGGGCCGTCGCTGACGCGTCGCCGTTCTTGTATGCCCAGTCGAAGAATTTCAGCACCGCGGCTGAGCGGGCCGGATCGGCTGGGTCCTTGGGCAGTTCAATGAACGTGGCCGATTCGATTGGCCAGCTTTTGTCACCCGGCTGATCGATGAGGTTGACCGCGAAGTTTTTCGCGTTTGCCCAGTCGCCGCTCGACGCCGCGGCCTGGAAGGCCTCCATGGTCGGGGTGACGAACTTTCCGGCCTTGTTGCGGAGCTGCACGGTGACGAGGTGGTTCTGGCTGGCGAAGGCATACTCGACGTAGCCGATGCCGCCGCGTGTGTTGCGGACGGTGGCGGCGATGCCATCATTGCCCTTGGCGCCCGCGCCTGCCGGCCATTTCACGCTGGTGTTGGCGCCGACCTTCTCTTTCCAGGTGGGGCTGACCGCCGACAGATAAGACGTGTAGACATAGCTGGTGCCGGACCCGTCCGCGCGATACACCGGCGCGATTGCAAGGCTTGGGAGCGTAACGCCGGGATTGGCCTCGGCCAGCTTGGGGTCGTTCCACTTGGCGATCTTGCCTTCGTAGATGTCGGCCAGCAGGTTGCCCGTGAGCTTGAGCTGGTTGGTCTCGACGCCTGGGATGTTCACGATCACCACGACCGAGCCCATGACCGTCGGGAACTGCAGAAGCTTGCCGGATTCGAGCTTGGCGGCGTCCATCGGGGCGTCGGACGCGCCAAAATCGACGGTCTTTTCGGTGATGCCCTTGATGCCGCCGCCGGAGCCAATCGATTGATAGTCGATCTTCACGTCGGGGTGGGCCTTCTGGTATTCAGCGACCCAGCGTTGGTAAATCGGGGCGGGGAAGGTGGCGCCCGCGCCTTGCATTCGAATGTCCGCGTTGGCGGTGGTGGCGGAGCCGAGCAATGCGGCCAATCCGATGGCCATCAGTCGCTTGAAGAGTGAGGTCATTAGCGCTCTCCTTGGTTAAGTTGCGGAGAGCGTAGATCAGGCGTGTTAAGGGGGGATGCTCTAAATATTTAGATTGCGTTAAGGCGGTAACCTGATGTTTTAGCGGTATTTAATCGCAAGATATGCCGGTCGTTTCAGTCATTTCGAAAGCGGCGCTCGCGGCGGATGGTGATGACGGCCCAGGCAGCGCCGAGAAGGCCGCCGATGTATCCGCCGAGGTGGATGCCGAAGGCGATCATGAAGCGGCGGGGGCGCATTTCATCGTGACGGAGCATCTGGCGGAAATCGTCGGAGAAGGCGGCGAGCCACCCGCTTGAGCCGGCATAGCCCAGCGCCGCGGCGCAGGCGGCGGCGACGAGGATGACGCGGCAGGCTGCCAGCAGGAGGCGCGGGTAGCGCAACGGGGCGCGTGTCGGGCTGGGGTTGTTTGCGAAGAGAATGGCGACGCCGATGAGCAGGCCCGCCGTCCACGTCGCCTTCATGCCCACCTTGGCGGCTTCCCAGGAAAGCTGCCGCGGGTCTGGAGGCACCTGAGGCCCGAGCACCTCGGCGAGGCCTTTGCCGAAAAAGAAGTACTCCCACGAGATGCGGCTGGTGATCTGGTCGTTCACGATCCCGTAAAGCAGCGCGATCGCGACGATGGCGAGGAGAAAGAGGTACTCGCGCCAACGCGTCGCGGCACGTCCTCGTCGGAGGACGTCAACTACGGCGAGGCATGTAAAAATGAGCACGCCCGCGGCGATGCGCGCCGTCAGGCTTGCGTCGGATTTGAGCCATTCGAGCGTCATTTTGGTCAAGGCAACGTTTCGATCGCCTGCTCGATCAGCGTCTCGAGCAGCAAGCGATGGCAGCGCGACTCGCGATCACAGGCGGAGGAGCAGAGGAGCGTGATGGTTTCGCCGGCTTTTTTGGGGAGAGCGCACGGGCGATAGCGGCAGATCACTTGATCGAGGCGCCAGAATAGCGGAACGAGATGACACGCGGGCTCCGTATGGTCAGGACAAGTTGGCAGACCGCGACGGCCCTGATCGCTAGAGCAACAATGGAAATTCACAAAAGTTTTCACGTTCGCCGCTCAGATGAAACCGGAACATGTAATCACCTGTGCCAGCATGCTTTAATTTAGATTGTATGGAGTCCTTCGAACGGTCGATTCCGTGAGTTGGTCAAACGCGAAAGATCGGGTAGAGTTGACGGCACTGTTGTTTATGGAGGGCGTCGGTCTTCACGACCGATAACCACGCTATCGCCATGGAGAAGAGAAACAAAACCGGCCGACCGACCGTCGGCCCCGACAACCTCGTCAACGTAACGCCTGTCCTCGAAAACCTCGAAGCCCGGCTTCTGATGCGCCATACGAGCTGGGGGGTGGACCCGCACTTGGTGGGACAAGACCTTGCAGTGCAGTATTTCCCGACCCTGAATGGGCGCGGGGAGTCGATCGCCGTGATCGATACGGGGATCGACTACAACCAGGCAGTTCTAGGGGGTGGAACCGGGCGCGGCTATAAGGTCCGGTTCGGGTACAACTTCATCGACAACAATTACGACTACATCGACCGCGACGGCCACGGCACCGCGGTCGCCGGGATCATCGCAGCCGATCCGTTTACTTTCCATCACCATGCCTATCAGGGGGTGGCGCCGCAGGCGCAGTTGCTCGCATTGAAGGTGGACGACGGCGTGAACAATCCCCCGGCCTCGCGCATCCGCCAGGCGATCCAATGGGTTCTGGATCATCAGTCGAAGTTCAATATCGTGGCGGTGAACATCTCGGAGGGCGACAGCAGCCATCACAATGGGAAATCGGGCGGGTCGTACAGCGACCTGCTGGCGCAATGCGCAGCACGGGGAATCTTTGTGGCGGCGGCGGCGGGGAACGATGGCTGGACGGATGGGATCGAATACCCGGCAGCGGACCCGAACGTCGCGGCGGTGTCATCGGTCGATTACTCGGACAGCGTCAGCAACTTTTCGGACACGGGAGCGGGGCTCGACCTGCTCGCGCCCGGCGAAGACATGGCCGCGCCCACGCTGGACGCAAACGGCAACCAGACGTTTGCCTATGTGAGCGGAACGAGCTTCTCGGCGCCTTGGGTCACGGGAGCAGCCGCGCTGATCAAGCAAGCGAATCCGCGATTCAGCACGCAGCAGATCCTTCAGACGATGCAGGATACCGGCACGACGGACACGGACGACGCGAGCGGGATGGAGTTTCAACGGCTCGATCTGTTTAGCGCGTTGAACACGGCGAACCACGCGGCACGGCGGGCTCGGGCCGCGGCGCGCGGGAACTGATCCACTTCCTTACCAAATCGGCGACGTGCGTTTCTTCAAGCAAAGAGATCGGTAATCGCTTTGCCCTTTCCGTCCTGGGTGACGTAGAATGGGCGCTGCTCATACTCGTAGTTGTGGCGGGGGGAGATTCCCATCGCGGTATAGAGCGTCGCGTGGAGGTCCTCAATCGTGACGGGGTTTTTGATGGTGGTGCAGGGGTGTTCGTCGGCGGTTTCGCCGTAGACGTAGCCCTTTTTGAACCCGCCGCCCCAGATGGCGACGGAGCCGGCGCTGGTGAAGTGGGCGTGCATGCCGTAGTTCTTCATCTCGGCCATCTGCGGGGGAGTCACGGCTTGTTTTTCGACGAGTGCGTCGGGCTTTCCTTCGACGAGCGGATCGCGACTGAACTCACTGCAGAGGACGACGGCGGTGCGATCGAGAAGGCCGCGCGCTTCCAGGTCGAGAATGAGCTGGGCAAGGGGGCGGTCGATCATTTTTTTGGCGTCGACGAGCTTGGTGTGGCCGTTGTCGTGCGTGTCCCAATGGCCGAAGGGGACATAGTTCACATGGACCTCAATGAAGCGCGCGCCGGCTTCAACCAAGCGGCGAGCCATGAGGCAGCCGAGGCCGAAGTCGCTCGTGTTGTAGGTCGCGTAGACATCCTTCCCCTCCTGCGACAGGTCGATCGCCTTGGCCGCCGGTGAGCGGAGCAGGCGATAGGCGCTTTCCATGGAGCGCACCAGGGATTCCTGCTGATAGGCGCCGGCGAGGTCGCCGACAGGGCTTGCCTTGACGAGCTCGCGGTAGCGGGCAATGCGGTGGTCGAGGCGATCGGCGGTCATCTTGGCGCGGATATCGTTGGCGGCGGTGGCCGGGAAGGGCACGCGGAAGGGGCCGTACTCGGAGCCGAGAAAGCCGCTGGTGAGGTAGGCCTTGACCACTTCGCTTTCGCCGGCTTGAAGGGGCTCGGCGATGTCGATGAAGCCGGGGACGTCGGGGTGGCGCGGCCCCAGCGTGCGGGCGATCCACGCGCCGATGTGGGGGGCGGGGACGCTTACGGGTGGGACGTATCCGGTGTGGACGTGGAACTGGTGCCGCGAGTGGAGGATTTTGCCGAGGTTGGCCGCCTGCATCGTGCGGATGAGGGTGGCGCGGTTCATCACCTTGGCGACATTCTCAAGCCCCTCGCTGATCTTCACGCCGTCGAGTGACGTGTCGATTGCTGGAAATGTGCTGAGGACGCGTTTGGCTTCGACGCCCGGCGTGAAGGCCTCGTAGTGCTTGGGGTCAAAGGTTTCGGTGGAAGCCATGCCGCCGGCCATGAACAGGAGGATCATGGCATCGGCGCGGGGCGTGAGCTTCTCGGCCTTGTCGGCGGCGGCGAAGACACGAGGCTCGCGCGCGGCGAGCGCCGCAAGACCGGTGGCGCCCATGGCTTTGATGAAATTGCGGCGGTTCAACATGATGGAATCCATTTGTTGCGCTAATCAAGGACCTGAAATTCGGGCAAGGCGATCACCAGCCAGAGGACGTCGCTCACGGCGTCGAGCTTGGGAGATTCGCCAAGCGTTTCAGAGGTTAGCTTGAGTTCCTGCTCGGTCGGCGCGCGATTGAGGCCGCGCGTGTAGATGAGGGTAATCAGGTCCTGGGTCGCCAGTTTCTTTTCGAGCAGCTTTGCGGAGAGCTTGTCGACGACGCCCTGAAGCTCAGGCCCAGTGAGAATCTGGAGCGCTTGAAGGGTTGACGCATCCGTTTCCCGCACGGTCATGACGTTATTTCGATCCGGCCGGCCCAGCGCCTCCTGCAAGGCGGATCGCGTGTGCGTCCAGGCGCGGCCGAGCTTGTGTTCGTTCTTTGGGTCGGGCTTCGCCGCTGTGGCTTTCGGGGGCGGGGCGGTGACCGCGGCCCACTTGGCGTCAGCGATTGCGCAGACGGTATCGGCGTATTGCTCGGCGGAGAGACGGCGAAAACGCGGGCCGGTGAAAATGAATTTGGATCCGTCGGCTGCTCCGGGGGCGGCAACCGCGGCGCGCACTTCGGCGTCGTCCGTCGCCGGCAACTGATAGGCGCGGCTGGTGACGATCCGCTCGATTGTGTGCTTCAGGTCATATCCGTGAGCGACCAGATCGGCGGCGAGCCAATCGAGCAGGTCGGCATCCCAGGCGGGATTCTCCATGTTGTCGACCGGATCGATCAAGCCGCGGCCGAGGAGGCGCGACCAGAGGCGGTTGACGATGGTGCGGGCGAACAAGCCGTTTTCCTTCGTCGTGACGAGATCGGCCAGGCGGGCGATCTGCTGATCCCTGGGCAGTTTGGTATCGATGGTGCCGACCTCGGGGAAGATGAAGCCGGGCGCCGCTATCTTTCCCGTGGGCACCTCGCAGCGCGCGATCTCCATTGGCTGATCGGCGAAGATGGTGGCCATGCCCCATAGCTCGGCCTGCGTCCAGCGACTCGTGAAGCTGTCGTGGCAGGTGGCGCATTTAAGTTGCGTGCCGAGGAAGATCTGGCTGATGTTCTGGGCGGCTTGAATTTCGGTGCGCGCGGAGCTGACGACGACGCCGCGCATTTTGAGGCCTTCGATGAAGCCGCGCGGGCCGTCCTTGGCGGGATTGATGAGCGTGCAGACGAACTGGTCGTAGGGCAGGTTGTCGCGCAGGGCGGGAAGGAGCCAGCCGTTGATGTTGATGTTTTTGCCGTCGATGCCGAAGGTGGTGCCGCTGCGCAGGTGATCGCACCAGAAGCTCATCCATTGCTCGGCGTAATCCTGTTTTCGGTCGAGCAGTTGGCGAGCGAGAAGTGCGCGCTTGTCGGGGCGCGTGTCCTTCAGAAATTCTTCCAACTCGGCGGGCGTGGGTGGGAGGCCGACGACGTCGAAGAAGGCGCGCCGGGCGAAGCGGCGGTCGTCCACCGCGGCATTGAGCGCCAGGTGATGACGGCCAGCGTAAGCGGTGAGGAGCCGATCCAATGGGTGTCCGTCGCCGGCGGGAAGAGTTGGCGTGCGCGGTTTAATCGGGGGCTTGGGGGCGATCGTTACGACCGTCGCGTCCCACGGCGCGCCTTGATCGACCCAGGCCTTCAGAATCGCTATCTCTTCAGCGGTGAGCGGATCGCCCTTGTTGGGCATGCGCTCGTCGGGGTCGGTGGAGGTGATGCGTTGGATCAGCGCGCTCTCGGCGCTCTTACCGACAATGATGCCGGGGCCGTCGGCGCCGCCCTTGAGAAGCAGATCGCGGCTGGTGAGGTCGAGATCGCCCTTGCGCTTGCCGTTGCCATGACATTCAAAACAGCGGTGGGCGAAGATCGGCAACACCTGCTTGGCAAATTCCACCGGCGGCGCTTTGGCCGGTTTGTCTGAGGCCGGAGCGGCGGAAGCGGCATCAACAACAAGGGCGATGCTCAGCGTGAGATAGAGAACAAATGGCAGGGCTCGCGGCATACGCTGTTTATACACGCAGCAGCCGGCGAGTGTTCATCGCGGCGAGTGAAGATCAACGGTTGGGCGGCGCGAGCGAGGCGCCTTCCTCAAACAGCATGGGCACGGCTCGAGGGGCGACGTCGACCGATGAATCGGCGATCTTTTCCGCCAGCGCGCCCAACCCCTGGCGGCACAGCTCTGCCTCAGGGCTGCGGACTGCCGTGATGGCGATGCCCGTCGCTTCGACAGGGCCATCGTGAGATGCCAGGAGCGAGAGATCACCGGGGACGGAGAGGCCGAGCGTAAGCGCGGCGGAATGAAATGCGGTGGCGCCATTGGCATCGACCGAGAATGCGGCGGTGGGCAGGTCACCCCGATCGCGCTGGGAGCGCAGCCAATGCGTGAGAAAGGAGAGTTGGTTGGCTGGCGCCACGGGCGCGGGGGCCAATGGTTGCGGGACGAGCCCGGCGCCTTCCATTGCGGCGCGGTAGCCGGCGTAGAGTTCGGGGCAATGGGCGCCGGCGAGGTTGGCGAAGATGATTTTCCGATGGCCCATGCGAATGAGCCGCTCGATCGCGGTGCGCACGCCGGCGGCTTCGTCGAGGTACACGCAATCGGCGGCGCGGCGGCAGCGCAGCCAGATTGCGGGAATATGATTGCGCTGGATCAAGTCCAGCAGCGCGGCGGGCGGATCGGTCGAGCACGGGATAAGAATGCCGTCGACGGACCATTCGCGGAGCATTTTCGGAGTCGCGGTCTCGTCGTCGGCGAGGCTGGCAGATGCGTCGGGGGACAGGCCAACTACCAGGTGCTGATTGCGGCCGTGCAGTTCGACGACGAGCGCGCGAAAGCCTTCATCGCCAAGGCGGCAGCCGGGGGCGTCGCCGCAGAGCAGGCCGATGGCGTTGAACCGCTTGGTTCGCAGCACCATGCGATAGGAATTGGGGCGGTAGCCAAGTTCGCGGGCCGCCCTCTGAACCTTTTCGCGGGTTTCGGGTCGGAACAAACCTGCGTCGTGATTGAGGACGCGGCTGACCGTTGGGACGGAGAGGCCGGCTCTCAAAGCGATCTGCTTGATCGTCACGGACACCAGCAACTCCTCGGATCGCGCAAAACTTATAACGCAATACTTGCAGGAGAGATCTCGATCCTCTTTCAGCATACAAAACAAAACCGCGTGGCGTTGTGGGGGGGTCTGCAAGAATGCGGAAATGAGGATAGTTATAGGTCCTGAATTGAGTAACAGTCTTGCGGCGACAGGGCGGCGTGGATTTTTTGCACATCGCACCTGGCCGGGCGGTGGAGCGCGGGTTCCAACGGGGTTAGACTGCGCGTTCATTTTCCTTCAAGGAATGCACGCATGAAGCACGCGCTGATTCTGCTGCTGGGGCTGATGGTTGCGGGGCCGATCTGTAGGGGCGATGCGCTGAAGCTGGCGGATGGAGACCGGGTGGTGTTTGTGGGCGCGACGCTGGTCGAGCGCGATGCCGAATATGGCTACTTCGAGACGATGCTGCACGCGCGATTCCCCGCGGCGAACTTCACGTTTCGCAACCTGGGGTGGAGCGGCGATACCGTTTGGGGCGAGGCGCGGGCGCAGTTCGGCACGCAGAAGGACGGGTATGCCAAGCTCGTACGGGAGGTGGTGGACGCGAAGCCGACGATTCTGCTCGTGTGCTACGGCATGAATGAATCGTTCGCGGGGGAA
>JBBRIN010000106.1:0-8561 GCA_038221115.1 Tepidisphaerales bacterium | reverse complement strand
GTTCGAACAGGGAAACGAGCCGGACGACGTCGTCGGCGCGCGGTATCCGCGCCAAGCAGAGCCGCAAGCCGTATGCGACGCGCGCGTCGGCGGTTTCGCCTCCTTCGCGGATCATTCTCCGGCCCAGCGCCTGCGCGGCTTCCACGTAAACCGGATCGTTCATCGCTGTCAGCGCCTGCAGCGGCGTGTTGGTGCGCGTCCGGCGCACGAGGCAGACATTCCGATCCTGCGCGTCGAAGGTCAACATCGACGGGTAGGGTTGGCTGCGGCGCCAACTGGTGTAGAGCGCGCGTCGATATCGGTCTTCACCGGTGCTGTCATCCCAATCGGTCGATTTGCCGAAGGCAGCCTTCAGCCCCAGCTTCGGTTGCGGCGGGCGCACCGGATCGCCGTACATCTTGCCGCTTAACAGACCGGCCGCGAACAACGCCTGATCCCGCACCTGCTCGGCCGTGGCGCGCACGCGCGGGCCGCGGGCCAACAGCCGGTTGTAGGGATCTTTCGACAGCAGTTCGGCGGTAACCCTCGATGACTGCCGATAGGTCGAAGACGTGACGATGGTGCGGACCAAGGCCTTAGTATCCCAGTTCAGACGTACCAATTCCGTCGCCAGCCAATCCAGCAGTTGCGGGTTCGACGGCGGCGCACAGCGGACGCCAAAATCTTCACTGGTTTCCACAAGGCCCACGCCGAACAATTGCTCCCAGTACCGGTTCACGGTGACCCGCGCCGTCAGGGGGTTGTCCGGGCTCACGAGCCATTTCGCCAGTGCCAGCCGATCGGGTGGTCCGCCGGTGGGCAGCGGGGGAAGGAACGCGGGAACGCCCTCGGCAATCTTGGGCCCCTTGTCCATGAAGTTGCCGCGATAGAACAACTGCGTCGTGCGCCGCTTGTCCGGCGGCAACTCCCTCATGATCGGAATGCGGATCGGCTGCACCCGGGCGCGCATTTTCCGCAATTCCTCCAGCCGCCGCGCCAGCGACTCAGTTGCCGGCAAGTCCTTCACGTCTTTTACCAGATCCTTAGGCAGCTTTGCGGCCTCCGGGTCCACGGGCAGCGTCGATGGCGCAGCTCCCAGCACCCGCTCTTCTTCCTCGGCCTTTGCAAGCTCTTTGACCACGTCCGCGACTTGCCCGTCCAACTTCGTGGCTTCGGCACTGTACGCAGCCACCGGAACCGGAAGCGCCGGCGCTTCATCCCGGCGATCGGCGTCCTCCGTTTGATTGAAGATCGCAAAAAGCCCGAAGTACTCGGTCTGAAGAATCGGGTCGAATTTGTGATCGTGGCATTGGGCGCACCCCATCGTGAGCCCCATCCACACCTGGCATGTCGTGTTCACGCGGTCCACCACCGCCGCCACTCGAAACTCCTCATCGTCCGTGCCGCCTTCATCATTCGAAAGCGTATTGCGGTGGAATGCCGTGGCGATCATTTGATCGGTATCGTGGGACGGCAGCAGGTCCCCCGCGAGTTGCTCGATGGTGAATTGGTCGTAGTGCTTGTTCTCGTTGATCGCGCGGATCACCCAGTCGCGGTATTTCCACATGGCTCGCGGGTTATCCTCGGCGTAACCCTTGGAGTCGGCGTATCGCGCCAGGTCGAGCCAGACTTGAGCCCAGCGCTCGCCGTATCTGGGAGACGCGAGTAAGCGGTCGACCAGCTTCTCGTAAGCGTCTGACGAATGATCTTCGATAAAGGCGTCTACCTCCCGCAACGTCGGAGGCAAGCCGGTGAGGTCGAGGGTCACCCGGCGAATCAGCGCATGGCGATCCGCCTCGGGTGAGGGCACGAAGGCCTCACGTTCCAATCGATCAATGATGAGCGCATCGATCGGGTTGCGTACGCTGCCCTTTGCACCCACTTCGGGAAGGCTCGGCCGAACCGGCGGTTTGAATGCCCAATGTTCCTTCCGCGGGTCCGGACCCTGCGCCGCCGAGTCCGGCCATGTGGCCCCCTGATCAATCCAGCGGGCCAGAATCGCTACTTGAAGATCGGTGAGCGGATCCCCCTTCCCCTTGGGCGGCATCACGTCATCTGGATCAGTGTTGCTGACGCGCCGGATCAGATCACTGCCACCGCTATTGCCCGCGGCGATGACCGGCTCCTCGTGCTTCAGGGTGGATTCGCGCTGATCGAGCCGCAGGCTCCCTTTCTGAGCCGTCATTCCGTGACAGCGATAACAATTAGATAGAAGAATGGGTTGAATATCGCGAACGAAATCAACCGCGGGGGAGGGGGACTTGGCGGGTTTGCCGGCCGTGCCCGCGCGGACCGGCAGCGCCGCCCCGAGTATCACGAAGGCTCCGATCACCGAAGAAAAGATGATCCGTTTCCGCTGCATCGTTTCCAAGTCAGTTACCGGCGCTATGTGACAATCAGCCTTCCGGTTTGCCAGTCTCTCGGTCCCACAGTAGCTTACCCTGCCCAGCCGCTTCCGGTTGATGCGGCTCATTAGAATCTCGTCGCTTCTCCATCTCATAAGGGTGCCATCATGCAATACCCTGCTTACCCTCGCTTTGCGGTGTTGCTTCTCATTGCCCTGAGCATCGCCGCCGGGGCCGTGCCCGCTCGCGCCGCCGATGACCGCCCGATCAACGTGCTTTTCCTGATGATGGATCAGCTCCACGCCGACGCCCTGGGCTGTGCGGGCAACCGCTTCGTCAAGACCCCCAACCTCGACCGTCTCGCCGCCGGCGGCACCCGCGTGACCAATGCGTTCTGCGTCGTGCCGTATTGCTCGCCGACGCGCGCCGCGCTGATCACCGGCAAGTTCCCCAGCAGCATCGGCCTCGGCCGCAACATCGCCATCGGACCGTTGCGGGCGCGCGATGCGCTGCGCATTCACGACCCCGTGGATACGTATCTCCATCATCTGGCTGCCCTGGGTTATCACTGCCACCAGCTCGGTAAATGGCATCTGGGCGACCCGGCCCAACTCAGTTGCTTTCCGGACGCCAAGGCCGATGAGGAAGTGCCGGCCCAACTTGCTGCGACGCGCCTGAAGGCCGCCGGGGATGACGCCTACGACGACGGCCCGCGCCCGGGGGAAGCCGAGAAGTATCCGGCCAACAAGCACCTCCGCGCTGACGTTTACATGCAAAAGGCGGTCGCCGACGGCTACCACGCGTTTCAGAAAACCGCCACGGGCGGCGCCAAGGGCGACACCGGCGTCATGGGCCGCTCGGCGCTCAAGCCGGCATTCTGGGAAGAGGTTGCCCTCACCGATCACTGCATCGATCTGCTGAAGCGGCACCAGAACGAGCCATTCGCCATCACCTGGTCGGTGAGTCCGCCGCACGAGCCATTCATTGCGCCGTCGCCTTTTTATGATCTATACGATCCGGCGACGTTGCCGCTGCCGGCGACGTTTAACGAGCGACCGGCGATCTGGGCGAAAGGCACCGCCGCCAAACTCGGTGGTGAATTCGGCGAGGCGGGCGTGCGCGAATACCTGCGCTGCTACTATGCCCGCATCAGCATGATGGATCAGCAGGTGGGCCGCCTCCTGGACGCCCTCGACCAACTCAAGGTCGCCGACCGGACGCTCATCATCTTCACCAGCGATCACGGCAACCTGGTCGGCGAACACGGCATGATCGAGAAGTCGACACCCGCCCTTTACGATCCGCTCATGCGCGTCCCGCTGATCGTGCGCCTTCCGCACAAGATCGCCGCCGGAAGGACTTCCGACGCGTATGTCTCGTCGGTGGATGTCGCGCCGACTCTTCTGGACTTTCTGGCCGCGCCGGCGCTTACCAATGCGCACGGACGGTCGTTCCGTTCATTGCTCGACAACCCGCCGGTGACGGACGACCGGCCCATCTTTGGCGAGCGCGGGGACCCCGCCGCCGCCCAGCCCTCGCGCATGATCCGCACGCCGCACTGGAAGCTCACGCTTACGCCGCGCAATCAAAAGGAACTCTTCGACCTCCAGGCCGACCCGGGCGAGGCGAAGAACCTTGCGGCGGAGGCCCAGTTTGAACCGGTCATTCGCCAGCTCACGACTCAACTCGTGGACCACATGAAGGCCGTCGGCGACCCGGCGGCGGCGAAGTTTGAGTAGATGTAATGCACTGACACGAGCCGCACCGCCCTCGCATCATCGCACTTCGAACCGCCGCATCTGGATCGCGTTCTTCCCGGTCTTCTGAATCGGCCTCGGCTCCGGTTGGGCGTACTCGTTCATGTCCACCGCGCGGGCGCGCACCTCGTAGTTTCCTCGACCGAGACCTTCGACCACGGCGTACCAGGAAACCATACTGTACCGCAACGGCCACGTTCCGGGCCGACCGGTTTTTGGGTCGAACCCAAGAACCTCTTTGGAGGGCACGCCAGGTGGCAGGATGCTGCGCCAATCGTCGGGCGGATCGGCAAGACGGCCCGCGGTCCATTGTGCGCTTTCCCAGGCGGGGTCGTCATCGGCCAGCGCGCCCGAACCCTCCTCGATGCGTCGCAACCAGTACTCAACCCGTTTGAGACCGGAGAGGCCGGAAATGGCCACCCCCCGCACGATCGCGGGCTCGCCGGCGGCGGCTTTGGTCGGCATGTCGTCGAGATACGCCGCCGTCTTCAAGTGCGACTCCGGATCGTTGTTGGCGTTGGCGTAAGTGTCGTTGGCTTTGAAGTCGTTCGTGAGGGCGATCCGCTGAAGCCACTTGATCGACTTAAACCCGTGCGCCCAGGGGACGATCATGCGCGCGGGTCCTCCGCGGATCAGCGGAATGGGTTCGCCGTTCAGCTTGTACGCGACGAACGCCGGCAACTCTCCCGGCGGCGTCTCCATCGCCTGCGTATAGCTCAGCGAGGATTGAAACATCTGCTTCGGATCGTTGTTGTGGAAGCCGGAAAAATAGACGCGCCGGACGTTGCTCATCCGGCCGCAGAGCCGCAACAGATCGCGCAAGGGCACGCCCTCCCATAAACCCTGCCCGAGGGGCGTCGGGACGTTCAAACATTGCATGGCCTTGAGGAATTTGACCCCATGATTCCTGCCAAGTTCGAGCAGCGCCGGCATGTCCAGTGCGCTGTTGTCTGCCAGCGTGTGCGATTGTGTAATTGTCGCCGGAACTTTCACGAGTTCATTCACGGTCGTGTCCGCGACGATTTCCAGCCGCCAGGTTTCTGGCGTGAGGCGCGCCTGCACGAGCGCGTCTCCCTTGAGCGTGAAGGGCCTGGGGTTGCCGCGCGAGACGTCCTCGAAATCATTCGCAGGGGTGAGAAATGGGTGCGGATACGTGCAGGTTGCGCGGGCCGCGCCGTCGAATCCAGCCGTGGGCAGCGTCGGTTCCGTGGCCGCCAACGCGTCTGAAGCGCATCCCAGCAGTGTCGCCGCGGCAATTGCGGAACTGGTGCGCACGAAGTTGCGGCGCGTGAGAGATCCAGCCTGCGCAGAATTCATTGGACTCGCTCCTGTTTGGCTTGTGAGTTTCTCATCCTGCCAAGGCAATTTCAATCCGCCGGCGCGCCGCCGCTCAGGTGCTCGAACCGCCACTCCTTGAGCATTTTCCCGCTCGCGTCGCTCAAGCGGTTCCATCTCGTCGCATCGCTTAAGGAACGCCCACCGCTGTTGTGCTACGCTGTGTAAGTTCCGAACTCACGCTCCTTCTTACGGCCCGTTGAGGAACCACATGAGACACTCGCCCCGCGCCGCCCTTCTGCTTCCTTTGCTCGCCATGCTTGCCGCCACAGCCCGCGCCGCGGACGCAGCGCCACCTGGCAGCCCTAACGTCATCGTGATCCTCGCGGACGATCTCGGCTGGGGGAGCCTCGGCGCTTATGGAGGTGAAAAGCTAAAAACGCCTCACATCGACGGCCTCGCCGTGGGGGGCCGCCGCTTCACCAACGCCTATGCCCCAGGTTCCGTTTGCTCGCCCACGCGCTACGCGCTCATGACCGGCCGCTATTACTGGCGGACGAATATCAAGGACGGCGAAGTCCTTCCCGGCAACGCTCCCCTTCACTTCGACACCCATCGCCTGAATCTTGGCTCGCTCTGTAAATCTCACGGTTATGCGACTGCCGCCGTCGGGAAGTGGCACCTGGGTTTAGGAATGGCCAAGCAGACGGACTTTAACCAACCCCTCACGCCCGGCCCCCTTCAGGTCGGCTTCGACTATTTTTACGGCTTGGCCGCCAACGTCGGCAATCATCCGAATGCCTACATCGAAAACGAAACCCTCATCGGCCGGGTTCCGGGTCAACTCGTCGCCATCGAAGGCAAGGCCAAGGACCAGAAAACCACCGGTGTCGAGCCGCAGCGCGTCGAAGACCAGGTGATGCGCAAGCTGACCGACAAGGCGGTCGGCTGGATCGAGCAGAACCACCAACACCCGTTCTTCCTCTATTTCGCGCCGAACGCCATCCACGAGCCGGTGACGCCATCGGCCAACTTCAAGGGCACCAGCCCCTTCGGCGATTACGGTGACTTTATTCACGAACTCGACTGGTCCGTGGGGCAAGTCCTGTCCACCCTCGACCGACTCAAGCTCGCCAACAACACGCTGATCATCTTCACCAGCGATAACGGCGGTGTCGTCAACCCCAACAACCCCCATTCCAGCGAGGCCTTAAAGCAGGGCCTGCGCATCAACGCGAACCTCCGCGGCGGCAAGCATGACGAATGGGAGGGCGGCTTCCGCGAGCCGTTCATCGTCCGCTGGCCCGGGCATGTGCCGCCCGGCACCGTCTGCGACGACATCGTTTCCAACTCCGACGTGCTGGCGACGCTTGCGGGCATCCTTCATGCGCCCGTTCCCGCGGCGGGCGCGGCAGAAGACAGCATTGACGTAGGTGCGGCCTGGCTCGGGACAGGCAAATCTCCCCGCCAATCGATCATTCTGCAGGACGCCCGCGCCAACTACTGCGTTCGCGAGGGACCATGGAAAATGGTGGAGCGCGAAAACCCTCCGGCTTTCGAGCCGCGCAATAAGGTCGCGGCGGATCGCATTGCCAATTTCCGCAAACGCGCGGCCAAGCATGATGAACTATTCAATCTGGCGGATGATCCGTCTGAAACGAAAGATTTGAGCGCCGATCACCCCGACATTGTCCGTCACCTGCGCGAGGTTCTGGCGAACGCCCGAACCAGCGACCACACCCGACCCTAGAGAGTCCGGATACTTCCAGTTTTACCGAACGCCGCGCAACGCCCCCATGGCGACTTGGATGTCTTGCGATCGCTGCTCCCCCGCCTCGCGCTCGATGGCGAGCGCACCGGCGTATCCCACCGATTGCAGCGCATCGATGAATTGTTGCGGCCCGACCTCACCCGTTCCGAAGGGAACCTCTGCTCCCCACTCCACCCCCGGTTTCGCCGACGGGGTCGCATCCTTTACATGCACGTGGCGAATGTTCTTGCCCAAGATGCGAATTGCCTCGATGGGATCTCCCGCCCCATAGAGGATCATGTTCGCGGGGTCGAAGTTGATCGCGATGTTGGGAGCCTTCAGGTCGCCGAGGAAGCCCAGTAACTCCGCCGCCGGCTCCTGCCCCGTTTCCATCACCAGCGTCACCCCCTGCCTGGCGAGGATGTCGGCAATCTCGCGCACGCGCGACACCATCACGTCATATCCGGCCTGCCCCTTGTGCGGCACGAACCCTACGTGCGTCAGCAGCAGGTTTGCCCCCAGTTCCGCCGTCAGCTTCGCGCCTTGCTCGGTCAACTTTTTCCGCACCGGCCAATCCGTGTCGGGCAGATAGCCGCCCGTCTGGCGGATCCGCGCGATCGTTGCGTAATCCTCACCCGGAAAATTCATCATCGTGCCGGTCAGTTTCAACCCGGACGCCCGCCAGTGCCCCAGCTCCTGATGCTTCCGCTTATCCTCCACCGTGATCAGCGGCAACAACTGCAACTGGACGTGCTCCAGCCCAAGCCCCTTCACGGCCCCCACTAGCTCCGCAGTATCCTTCGGCTGCAGCGACCAACTGCACACACCAATTTCATGACCCTTCACCAGCATGCCGTTACTCCTCCTTCGAATCCGACCTTCGTGATAATTCAGCCAGCCCGTTTGCGAGCTGCGTCCAACGGCTCCCCCACCACCACGGGCTCGCGAACCAGGGGCGCTACCTCCCCTTGTTCCACCAGAAATCGCTGCGCTGCCCCCCACAGCACCAGGTTGATCGGAATCGCCAGCATCAGTCCCGGCACGCCGAAGATTTTGCCCCACAGGACGACGCTGAACAACGTCACCGCCGGGTGCATCTTCACAGCGCCGCGCATGATCATCGGGAGGATGACGTATGCCTCTACCGCCTGGATCACACCGTACACGACCGCCACGCCCGCCACCGCGCCGCCCCCCTGCGTCGCCGCCGCAAACAACACTGCGACAACCGCCGCCACCGCCGGTCCCACCGTTGGCACGATCTCGCACAATGCCGCCAGCAGCGCCAGCGGCACGGCAAGCGTCAAACCAATCACGAGGTACCCGATCAGCGACGCAGTGAAAACGATGCTCATGCTGATGAGAGTGCCCAAGACCCACCGCCTCAGGCGCGGCCCCAGGTCGTTCATCATCTCAAGGATTTCCCGCCGATAGCGCGGCGGCGCCAACGTCGCC
>JBBRIN010000105.1:0-8619 GCA_038221115.1 Tepidisphaerales bacterium | reverse complement strand
CGGGTGGGCGTGAGGTTGAGGGATTTGGCGGCGCGGGCGGCGGCTCGTTCGATCGGAGGGAGGAGGTAGGTGTCGGTGGAGGTCAGGATGGCTTCATTCTGGTGTGGAGTGATGGTGAGGCCATAGTCCTCGAGGGAGACGGCGGAGTTGAGCGCGCGATTGAGGTCCGCCGCGGCTGACCGAGATTGCACGAGGAGCGTGTTCACGCGGTTGGGCTGACCGACGGCGTCCTGAAGGTCGGAGAGGTTGACCCAGGCGTTGCGCGGGAGACGTTGGCCGCCGGCGAGATTGAACATGGAGAGAAAGCCGGGGGTGGATTCGATGCGCGAGAGAGTGGCGGGGAGGCCGTTGGTGACGTCGCCGCGGCCGCGTCGGGCGAGGGTGGCGTCGAGGGGGCCATTGGCGAGTTGAGGGAGGGTGAAGAGGATGCGCTGGCCGGGGCGGGCGGCGGGGAGAGAGTTGGCGAGTTCGCCGTTGATGAGGGATTCGCCGGGTTGGATGGGAGCCCAGTCGCCGTCGCCGGTGCCCTGAATGGCGGCGATTTGGACGCCGGCGGTGCGCTGCTTGGCGTCTTCGACATAGGCGCCGCCGCGGACGAGGATGGCGTTGTGGATGGATTTGATTTGAGAGTGGGCGACGAGGCGCTGGGCGAGCGAGTCGGAGAAGAAACGGCCGGCGACAAGGGCGTGGTCGACGGGGCCGAGGCGTTGGAGGGCGAGGGCGCGGAGGCTTTCGCGGACGGAGTCGCCGACCATGAGGGCGCCGGTGAGCGTGGCGGTGGCGACGATGACGCCGGCGAGAACGGCGAGGTTGGACCAGCGGAAGTGGCGGAGGGTGGCGAGGATGAGGGAGAGGCGGGTCATGAAGTTTCTAGGGAGTCTATGTTCATTGCGGGCATCGAGGATCCCCCACCGTCACCCTCACCCGGAGTACCGGGGGAGGGGATAAGACGGAGACCGAGACCGGCGGTCGCGGCTTTACAAAGAGGTTAGGTGACCTTCTTGCATTTGCATTTTATGGGTGAAGGTGGCGGCCAGGGCGGTGCTGTGGGTGACGGTGATCAGGATGGCGTTGAGACGTTTGGGGACATCGGCCAACAGCTCGCCGATGGCTTGGGCGTTGGCGGCGTCGAGGTTGCCGGTGGGTTCGTCGCAGAGGAGCAGGCCGGGCTCGTTCATCATGGCGCGGGCGATGGCGACGCGTTGGCGCTCGCCGCCGGAGAGTTCGCCGGGGAAGTGGGTCTCGCGGTTGGAGAGGCCGACTTGCTTGAGGAGGTCTTTGGCGCGGGCGACGGCGGCTGGATCGGCTTTGGCGGCGGAGGCGATGCGGGGGAGGAGGACGTTCTCGAGCGCGGTACACTGAGGGAGCAGGTGGTGGTCCTGGAAGATGAAGCCGACGTGTTGGCTGCGGAATTTGGCGAGGGCGGGCTCGGGGAGGGTGAAGGGGTCGGTGTCGCCGAGGCGGACGGTGCCGGTGGTCGGATGATCGAGGGTGCCGAGGATGTTGAGCAGGGTGCTTTTGCCGGAGCCACTGGGGCCGACGATGGCGAGGGCTAGGCCGGGGGCGAGGGAGAGCGAGACGTCGCGGAGGACGACCAGGGGCTCGGCGGGGGTGGGGTATTGCTTGCCGAGGCCGGCGACGGTGAGCGTGGAGCCGGTCATGGGCGGGCCTTCTGGTAGATCTGGAGCATGTGTTCGGCCATGCGGGTGTCGGTGAAGTCGGCGTGGACGGACTGGCGGCCGCGCTCGCCGAGAACGGCGCGGCGAACGGGGTCGCGGAGCAGGTCGGCCAGCGCATTCGCCAGCGCGGGGGCGTCGCCGGGCGGGGTCAGTGTGCCGCCGCCAGTGCGGGCGAGCAGCTCGGGAAATGAGCCGTGGGCGGGTTGAACGACGGGGGTGCCGGCGGCGAGGGATTCGAGGACGTAGATGCCCTTGGCCTCGGGGTAGACGGAGGGGGCACTGAAGACGTCGGCGGAGCGGAGCAGATCGATTTTGCCTTGTTGATCGACCTGGCCGAGGTAATGCATGCCGCTGCGAAGGGGGGAGTTTTCGACGCGCTTTTGCAGGGTGTCGAAAAGCTTGGCGTCGCGCTTGCCGAGGTAGCCGGCGCAGCGGAGCTGGACGTTTTGCATGTCGGGTTGATCGCGGAGGAGGATCATGGCATCGACGAGGCGATCAATCCCCTTTTCGGCACCGATGCGAGCGAGGTACCCGACAGTGGGCGGGTTGCCGTTGTGCGATGGGCGGCCGGGCGGGATCGCCTGGAGATACTCGCGCGACAGGCCCGGGTAGACGACGTCGATCTGATCGCGCGGAATGGCGAGGTAATCAGCCATTCGGTCGGCGTAATAATCGCTGGTCGCGACGAATTTGGCGACGTGGGGGACCTGGGCGCGGATGGCGGCCTGCACCTGGGTGCGGTACGGCTCGATGAGGGCATCGAGAAAGATATCTTCGCCGGTGAGCTCGACGACGACGGGGATCTTGAGCTCGCGCGCGAAGACGCCGGCGACGCCGATGAACATGAGATTGGGGAGCGAGACGACGTCGGGCTTGAGATCGGATTTGATGAAGTCGGAGAGGCGGCGGACTTCCTTGAGGGAGCCGCCCTCATCGCCGTGGAGCAGATCGAGGGTAAGGGCGCCGAGCTTGGCAACGGGAGTGTCTGTGCCGTAGTTGGTGGCGAGCTTTAGAAGCCAGGGGCGGTCGAGGAGCCAATCGAAGAAGCGCGGGGTGTGGCGGAAGAGGCGCGAGGCGTGCTGGAGGTAGACGTTGATGCCGCCGAAGAACACGGGGCCGCTGGCGGCGCTGGGGGTGTCGGTTTTGATGGGGGAATAGAGGGGGACGAGGGTGACCTCGTGGCCAAGGCGCAGGAGGGCTTGGGCGAGCGCGTTGTCGCGGAGGCAGGAGCCGCAGTACATGCCGCCGGCGCCGGCGGCGAGGATGCAGATCTTCACGGGTCGTGCTCCGGAGTCAGGCCATCGAAGACGGTTTTAACCACAGAGAGCACGGAGGGCACGGAGGAAGAGCGAGAAAAGTCTTTAGCCGCGGATGACGCGGATGAACGCGGATGAAGAAGAATTGAAAAATTTTTCTGATCCGCGGCATCCGCGGCGAATTTTCTTTCTCGGTGTTCTGCGTGCTCTCTGTGGTTCATATTCACGCGGCCATTGTAGGCGCGAGGCGGGGGGTGATCGCGAGGTCTTCATCGGTGGAGAAGTACTTGCGGAGGGTGGCATCGCTGGGGGGCGGGGTGATCAGCGAGACGATGAACATGCAGAGCGCTGAGCCGAGGACCATAAAGACGACGGGCATGAAGCCGAAGACGAAGAGCTTGCCGCCGCCGGGGCTGAGGGCAAGGAAGGGGTGGTGGAGGAGCATCGTGCCGTTGATGATCACCTCGGCGGGCTTGGAGCCTGGCGGGAGGCGGTACTGATGTTCGAGATAGCCGGTGCCGAGGATGCAGGCGGTGACGAACAAAACAGAGACGAGTGCGCCCCACTTGGTGCTGCGCTTCCAGAAGAGAGCCGCCAGCATCACGGGGGCGAGGGCCGCGAAACCGGAGAAGGCCCAGGAGATGGCGAGCTCGAAAATATTGGGCTTGAACCACGCGACGGCGAAGGCGATGGAGTTGGCGACGACGATGAAGAGGCGGCCGACGAAGACGGTGCCCTTTTCGCCGTAGCGCTTGCGGCCGCCATAGAAGTCGAAGACGTCCTTGGTGAACATCGTGCTGAGGGCAAGGATCTGGTGACAGTCAGACCCCATGACGGCGGAGATGATGCCGGCGGCGAGGAGGCCGCCGAGCCAGGCGGGGACGAAGAGGCGGAGCATCTGGAGCAACACGCTGTCGCCGGGGGCTTGTTTCGAGAGGCGGCCGACTTCGGCGACGAGGGGTTGGTACTTAGGGGATTTGGCTTCGCCGAGGGGGTGGACGACGCCGAAGAGACGTTCACCGAACTCGTTGGGCTCTATGTTTTTGGAGGATACATCGGCGAGGAGGGCGCGGGATTCGGGGGTGTCGGTGGTTTTGAGAAGGTTGGCGAGGATGGGGGCGGTGGGCTTGCCGTTTTCGTCTTTGCCGCCGTGATATTTGAGGAAGGCTTCGACGTCGGGTGCGTTGGAGGCGATGGCGGCGTTGACGCGGGGTTGGCCGTTGGCGATGGCGCCAAGGTATACGCTGGGAAGCCAGATGGCCATGATGCAGATGGGATACAGGACGACGGTTTTCTTGAAGGCGGTCACCTTCTTGGCGGTCAGGCACATGATCGACATGTGCGGGAACATGATCGACGACAGGGGGATGAAGCAGTAGCTGAAGAATTCGAGATAGCTCATCGGCCCCATCATCATCTTCTGCATGGCGGGATCGCCGGGGGTCGGGAGGCGCTGGAGAGGCCAAGCGCGGCCAGGGGTTTTGAGTAGGGTTTCGACGGTGCCGCCGAAGTGGCCGGGCATGTTCTTGCCAATGGCGATGAACGCGATGGTGCCGAAGCAGAGGAAAAGGATGGTTTGGAAGACGTTGACCATGACGGCGCCGCGCATGCCGCCAAAGAAGACGTTGCCCATGACGACGATGGCGACGATGGCGCCGGCGACGTGATAGTTGACGAGGCCGCCGGTGAGTGCTTCGAGGATGGTGCCGCCACCGACGATGGAGACGATGAGGTACGGGAGGAGCATGGCGGCGGTCATGAGGAAGATGACCGTGCCGATGGCGGAACATTCCCAGCGGTCGCGGAAGTAGGAGACCTGGGTCATGTGGCCGAAGCGTTTGCCGAGGGCCCAGAGGCGCGTTCCGATCACGAAGAGGGTGATGGGAATGACGAAACCGGAGGAGGAGGCCATGAGGCCGAAGACGCCGATGCCGCGTTTATAGGCGAACCCGCTGGAGCCGAGGATGGCGACGGCGGTCATGTTGGTGGCGAAGAGGGAGAGGAAGAAGACGATGGAGCCGATGGATCGGCTGGCCATGAAAAAATCTTCACCGGTCGCCTTGCCGCGGCGGAACGCGAAGATGCCGATGTACAGGACGACGGCCAGATAGATTGAGATGACGACGAGCGGGATCGTTTGCTGGGTAGTGACGAGCAGGGGAAGCATGGGGGCGGTTCCTCTTAGCGGGCGGGAAAGGGTGCGATTCAGTGGCCGTCGCTGGCGCCTGGGCGCGGGGGGAGCGCCTCATATTTTTCCAGGTGAGTCGGCCAGGCGAACTTGACGAGCAGGAACATGAGGAAGGAGCAGGCGAAGGCGTAGGCCGCGTGATAGGCGAGGCCGATCGGCATGAAATCGAAAGCGAGCGGGGTGGCCTTGTCGAAGTTCCAGAAGTCCTGATGGAGGACGAATAAGACGGCGGCGAGCAGGAAAACGGTCCACTTCATGCGGTTGATCCTCTTAAATGGGGCCGCGCGGTTCGGGCATCGGCCGCCGATTGGATTACCATTTAAGCGGGGAAGTGTTGTTTGAACAAGTATCTTGGGGAATGCGCCGGCGACGCCCGGATTTTTGCACGGCATCGTGACTAGGCGGCAGATGGGACAGTGCCGCATTCGGGGCAGCGCTTGGGGGTGGCGCGCAGGTCATAGCCGCAGATGCGGCATAGGCCTGGGATGATTCGGCGGCCGGGCAGGGCGCGCCATGAGCCGGAGGCGACGAGCCAGCCGACGCCGATCAGGGCGAAGGGGATGGCCGCGGCGCCGCGCCCGAAGTGGATGAAGGCGGCCGACACGGACTCGGCCATCACGCCGGCGGTGAACAGAACGTGGTCAGCACGATCGAGCATTACTCTGCGCTTTCTTACCCTCCCAGAACGTCCTCGTCGCCGTCGTTGCGGTCACCAGGTGTATTTTACGGTGTAGGTCAGCTTTTTCTCGCCATTGGGCGGCACTTCGACGGGAATGTGGATGGTACGGTAATCCTGCTTTTCGTACTTGTCACTGCTATCGGTGATTTCCCAGCTCGTCCAACGGAATAAGTTTTCCTTGACGATGACCTTCACCGGCTCCTTCTTGTGGTTGCGGAGCTTGATTTCGAAGCTCTCGGTGATCGTGTGCTTCTCTTCGTTGGCGTCGAACCTGGTTTGCACGCGGTCGCCGACAATATCGAAGGCGGTGCCGAGGCGCACCATGAGCTGTTCGTCCTTGGGGGTGTGCTGGATCACGTCCTCGCCGATGAATTCGTTGAGGCCGTCCGCCTCGTCCTGCTTGTAGGCGCGGACGCGGCCGGCGGGGAGGGGAACGCCCATTCCGTTTTTCTGGCTGTTGGTCAGGAGCAGGTAGATATCGACGGTCTTGTTGTTTTGGCTTCCGAGATTGCTGTCGGTGTTGGGGTGGGGAAAGACCGCGTATCGCTCCTCTTCGGGGAGGCCGTAGTAGACGAACGTTTTGGTGACCGGGACGTTGGCCTTGGTCGGGAAGAGCTCGATCTGCTTGGTGGAGTTGTCGGCAACAGACGTGGGGCGCGAGAGAGTGTAAAGGTGGTACTCGAAAAAAGCCTTTTCGGCGAACTGGGGCTCGGCGGCGCCGCCGCGCCCACCGGAGTCTCGGGCGCGGGCGGCGTATGCCTGCTCCGGGGGCTTGAGGCGGCGCACGTCGCCGGCGATCAGCTTGAGCTTCGCCTCGGGGTAGGTCGCGCCGCTCTGGTTCATGACCGTCACCCACGCGCCGATGTCGGCGGCGGTGTCGTCTTTATTGACGGTGACCGAATAGTCGGCACGCCAGGTGATCTGATCCGTCTGATACGTCACCTGGGCATCGTGCTTGCCGGCCTGCTCGGCTTTGAGGCGCCACACCAGAGTTGGTTTGGTGATCAGCCCCGTCTTCAGATCGAACAACTTGATCTCGCTTAGATCGGCGTTGCGGGGGATGATCTGGAGGGGAAGCTGTTTGTTGCCGGTCTGGAGAACGAAGGTGTTGCCGTCGTAGGAGAGGAGCTTTCCTTCGATGGTTTCGGGGGTGTGGCTCTTATCGTCCTTGAGCGGCTCCTGGCGGCGGTTGATGATGATGTTCTGGCCGACGTATTTTTCGAGAAGCCGGTCGGGGCTGACCAGGTCGTACTCGTAGTTCTGCTCGATGACGGAGGTGGAATCGGGGGCGGTGAGGGAGCGGAAGCTGACGGTGGTGGGGTCGATGCCGGCGGCGACGTCGCTGAAGCGAATGGTGTTGTCGCCGGCGGCGAGGTCGATCTTGCGCGTTTCGCGAACGACGCCATAGCCGGGGAGCTTGGCGGTTCGATCGCCTTGAGCGCGCATTTCCGCGAAGGCTTGTGGGTCGAAGAGCGCGGGATCGGCGTTGCTGTAGATGGTCAGCGAGAATTGCGAGTCGGCCGGGGGCATGGCGTTCCGCGGTGGCGGAGGGACGGCGGGACGGGGCTGGGCGGAAAGAAGCGGCGAAGCGGCCAAAGTGGCGGCGAAGGCGAAGGCACGGAGGGTGAGGTAATGCCGCATCGGGAAATCCCTTTCGGTGTCAGAGTCGCGGCCAGTTTAACGCAGAGAGGCCGAATTGGGGCGGCGCGGACGAAAACGTTGCGAAACCTTTCCGCCGAACGTGTCGATAGGTAACCGGTGCACGACCTTCGTTGCCCGCTTGTGAGCGGTGCGCGGCGGGTGTGCGGCAGGTCCGATAACGGGCCATGCCGATCGCGGCCCACACGTCGGAAGCAGACGCGACATGGAACTCTCGCCGGAATTGTTCGTGGAACTGTCGGAAGGCGCGCGGTTCGAAGCCGATGCGCCCTTCGCGAACCGTCGCAGTTCCAGCCGGATCACGATCGCGATCGACGCGACGCTAATTCGCTTAAGCTCGGGGTGCACGCATGTGCCGGCTCCGGCGATGGTGCGCGATCTGTCGGCGCGAGGCGTCGGGGTGGAGTTCAACGAACCGTTTCAGGTCAATGAGCCGTTCGCGCTCCGGTTCACCCGCCGGGACGGATCGCCGCTGTGGATTCACTGCGTGGTCGCGCGCTGGCAGCCGATCGGGGACAATTTGTTTGCCGTGGGGGCGAAGTTCGTGAAACTGCTGAACTCACCGAAATCCACCTCCGGCCCCCCTACCGACGCCGTTCCGCAGCCCACGGCGGCTTGAGTGCTACTACTCGCGAAGCCGATTCAACGTGTAGTACGCGTTGTTGTTCTTCAATTCGGTTCCGTCGGCGGCGCGCAGGCCGTCGATGGTCAGGTCGTAGACTTTTTTCGCCGCGACCTCGGGCAGCTCAAGCGTGACATGCCGGCCGTCATCGCTCACCTTCGCGGAGGTGATTTTGACCGCGGTTTTGTCGGCTTCGGGTGAGCCGTAATCCTTGTGGTAGATCAGGTGCCAGTGCAGCAAAGAATAAGTCTTGGGATCGGCCGCGGCGTCGCGGTCGACGGGCTTTGTAAATTCAAGGTCGAAGCCGGTCCTGGTGAGCGACATCTTGAGGATGTCGAACGGGAGCTGGCCGGTGTAAGTGATCCTGGTGATACCGGCGGAGCCCTTGACCCAGCCTCGATCGGTGAGGCCGACGAGCAGGCTGCCGTCGGGGGCGAAGATGAGGCGATTGGCTCCTTGAAGCAGCTCGCCGTGGCGCAGGAACGGGTAGCACGCGCCCTGCCATTCACCGCCGACCTTTTCCATGGAACAGCGCA
>JBBRIN010000104.1:0-8628 GCA_038221115.1 Tepidisphaerales bacterium | reverse complement strand
ATCCGGGTCCGGCGGGGGTTGGGCCGAGGTGAAGAGCGCAAACACGAAGAACCAGAGCACTGTCAGTGAAACTGGGAGCACGGATGGGGCTGCGGCACGACCGCTATGCAGGGAGGGAGCGTGTGAGGTCACTTGCAGCCCTCATCGATCTGGATTTCTCTCACATCGCCGATGGGGCGGCGCTGGATGGTGCCGGGACGGGGGATGCCCTTTTTGGCGAGCTTTGGATTCTTGAGTGTGAAGATCAAGCGGTCCTTGGTTTCGGGAAAGAACAGATCGTAATGGGTGGCGATCCGCTTGTCGCTGGCGCCTTCGAGAGGTTGATGGTTCGAGAGATAGGCGCGGAGCAGGATGCGGCCGCTGTCGTCAAAGAGCTGGACGCTCTTGGGGAGCTTCGTCGCCCGGTCGTACCAGACTTCCTTCTGAACGACCCAGCGGTCGCGCATGGGGACGTTCCAGGTGAACATGTAGGCGTCCTGGTCGTTGTTGAAGCGCATCGCGGGGATGGGCGGCTGGAGGAAGTTGGTGTCGAAGTCGGCGATGCCCAGAACTTCGGTGATGAGGTCGGGATGGATCGGGATTTCGCGGGAGCAGGGTTTGCCGATGTTTTTGTAGGAGCCCCACCACTCGGTGGCGACCTCCGGAATGACCGCAACCCAGTACTGGGCGTCCGGGCCGGACGTGGAGCCGATCTCGAAGATCTGGCCGATGATGGCATGGCCCTGAAGGAGCAGTTCGTGCGGGCCGCCGCCGGCCATCTTGCGGAAGAGAAGGATTCCATCGCCGTCGACGTAGTGCTCCCTTTTATTGTCGTCGTGAATCCAGGCGCGGAACGTGTGGTCGGTCCAGAGGGTGTGGATGGCGGCGTTGTTTGCGTTGATGGCCTGAACGACCTGGGACATAGGCTCGGTGGGGCCGTAATAGGCGTGAATGGCGCAGGGGTCGGCGATTTGTCGGCAGCCAGCAAGGGCGAGAAGGGCAACGAGGAGGATGAGGAGGCGGTGGACATTCATAGCAAGGTTCAGTGGCGAATCAGAGCTCCTCGTTCAGAATTTCGCCAAGTTGTTTGCTGACGTCCTGGACCTGCTCTTCGGTCAGGTGGGGGTTCAGCATTTCCAATTGCGCGTCGCGGCCTTTGAGGCGGACGATCCAGATTTCGCGAGATGGATTGACGGATTCGTCGCGAAGGGTGTTGTCATAAATCAGAATCCGCTTGCGCATCAGGATCAAGCCCAGGACGAAGCGAAAGTTGAGCTTGGCGGGCTCGGTGGTGTCGGCGAGGCGCTCGAAAAGGTTGGCGAGCACCTCATCGTCGACGAAAAGCTTCTTCTTTGCTTCGGCGTGAGGCATGGTCGTCTTCCAGAAGGCGATCACGTTCTGGCGGTCGAAGTTGTCCCAGCAGTCGAGGGAGATGTCGAGGCGTTCAAACGCGACCGCTGTTTCTCGGAGTGCGGCCATGAACTTGGCGTCCGGAAGAATCGGCTTGCCGCTGATGGAGCAGATGCCATGGGGGCGGGCGACGTCATAGCCGCTTGAAGTTTTGGCGGGGGTTGAGGAAGGTTTGGCGGGAGCTTCCGTGCTCATTGTTTTGGATCCTCCTTAAAAGCGATCAGGCGGGGGCCTGCATCAGGATTTGGTTAGCGTACCACAAAGGTGCGGGCGCTGGTGCCGCCTTCGCCAACGGCAAAGTGTACAGGCAGGCCACACCTGGGGCAGCGGCCGCGGTAGTGCCGGCCGTCGGCGCTGCGGTAGATGCGAAGATACACGTTGCAGCAGGCGAAGTGAACGCTCACGTAGGGCCTGGGCGTCGAAGGTGGAGGCTGAGCAGAGTCGGGCATGGTTCGCGTCAGGTTGTGGGCGTCACATCACCGCGATCGATGCGCTGCCAGATTGCCGGGATGGCGCGCTGGATGATTGGGGTTGCTCGGGCGAGAAGCGCATCGCTTTGCTTTTGGATGGATCGTCGATCGGCGGGATCGGTTAAATCGGCAAGGTTGATGCGGACGTTGTAAAGGGCGCAGCGGACCGTGGCCATCGCAAGCTCGCCGGAGACGGCGAGGTCGGACAGGAGGAAGCGATTGACCTTGTCGACAAGCGCATCCGACAGCTCAAGGACGGCGGCGGCGGTGGCGGCCATGGCTTGAGGCACTCGAATGCACGCCAGGAGGGTGGCATCGAATTTCTCCTTACGTTCGGAGGAATCCGGGGGGAGCTTTCGGAGAGCGGTCATTGCCTCATACGCCGACTGATCTTCTGCCATGAGGCTGAGGAGCAGGGTGCGGGCTCGGGTGAATTCCTTGAGCGCGGATTGGAGTAGCGGCTCATGAGGGGCGAGGTTTTTCTTGCCGACGGAGTAGTTGAGGACCATCTCGGCCATGCTGGCGGAGAGGGCGCCGGCGAGGGCGGTGACCGAGCCGCCACCGGGCGCCGGTTGTTTGGCGGCGGCGGCGGTGAGGAAGGCGTGGATGGTTTGGGATTGGTCGTACATGTCGTTGGTTGCGCGATCCGGCGAAGACCCCCTCACCCTAACCCTCTCCCCCGGAGTACGGCTCGACTGAGCTCACCGCAGGCCGGGGGCGAGGGGACCATTCGTCACTTACTGGCGGAGTTGGAATCGTGTTGGACTCCCTTTGGGGTCAGGTCTACTGGAGGAAACTCCTTGTACTCGCGGGGGCCGGGCTTGGCGGTGACAAGATCGGGCTTGCTGGTGCTTACAGCGATGACACAGTCGCGAAGGCGGGCGCGGGCAGCCTGTCGCACCTGCTCGATGGTGACGGCGTTGATGCGCTTGGCGAAGTCGGCGTGGTATGTGTAGCCGAGGCCGTAGAGCTCATCGAGCGCGGCTTCGGCGGCTTGCTGGGCGGCCGTCTCGTGGTCCATGGCATCGGCGGTGGTGACGAGATTCTGCGCACGGTGGAACCAGTCGATGCCGATGTCCGCATCGGAGCCCTGGAGGCGGGCGACGTGCAGGAGGATCTGATCGATGCAGGCGTCGATATTCTTCGGATCGCAGGCCGCGTAGGCGTAAAAATTGCCGGGGAGTTTTTCGGAGAGGCCCCAGAAGTTCGTTGCGTTGGCGTCGTAGACGAGCCCGAGGCCGCGGAGCGTTTCGAAGATGTAACCCGTGGGATAGGTAAAGCCGCTGGTCAGGGTGTCGGCCATGACGAGCGGATCGCGCTGCGGATCCTGGACGAGGCTGTTGGATTTGTAGCCGATGAAGACGACCGACTCGGGGTTTTCCCACTTGTTGATCTTGACGTCCTGTACGTTGACCGAGGGGATGCCGGCGCGGGGGGCGATGGTGCCGCGCGGGGGGATCGAGTTGCTGGAGATCGTTTCACTGGCGGCTTTGGCGGGGGAGAAATGTTTGGCGATGAGCGCGCGGGCGGCGGCGGGGTCGATGTCGCCGTAGACGGCGAGCACCTTGCGGCCGGGGAGGATCTTGTCGGCGTACCATTTGCGGATTTCGGCGGGGGTAAATTTAGTGACGTTATCCTTGGTGCCGAGGGCGGTGAACTGGTAAGGCGACTTCACGGGGCCGAAGAAAACGGAGCGGAAGTAGCGGCCGCCGCCGGCAAACCAATCGCGATCCTGGCTATCGATGGCGGCGGCGACGCGGTCCTTGATCTCCTTCACCTCGTCGTCGGGGAAGGTGGGGTTTTTAACGACATCGGCGAAGACTTCGAGCGCCTTGGGCAGATCATCGCGAAGGAAAGTGGCGTGCCAGACGAAAGAGCTGTTGCCGCAGGTGGTGTCGAACTGGCCGCCGATGGAGTCGAAAAAGGTGGCGATGTCCTCGGCGGAACGGGTTTTGGTGCCGCGCGGGAGCGATTCCATCGCGAGGTTGCCGAGTCCGTTGGTGGCGGCGTCTTCGGTGGTGACGCCGCCGAGGCCGTAAAGCTGGACGGAAACGACTGGGGCGGTGGCGACGCGCTTGAGGAGGACGATGGTGCCATCCTGCAACTCGAGGCGGGTGACCTGGGAGCTACCGGTGGGCGCGGGCTGGGTGGTGGGGATGGCCTGGCGGAGGAGAGACTGGGCGGCGGGGAGGCCTCCGGGGCCGCCGTCTTTGGCGGCGACGGCTTCGGCCGGCAGGAGCGCGGTGGTGAGGAGCTTGCCGGTGTCGAGATACTTTTTGGCGGCGGCTTTGACTTGGGCGGCGGTGACTTTCTGGTACTTGGCGACCACCACATCTTCGGGGTAGCCGGTGGTCATGTACCAGTAGCAGAGGTTGGTGGAGAGCGCCTCGGCGGATTGGCGCTGGTAAGCCTCGGTGGCCTTGAGCTGCACGCGGGCGCGCTGAACGCGGTCTTCGTCGACGCCATCCTTCTTCACCCTGGCGAGGATTTCCATGACGGCGTCAGTGGTGGGCTTAATCTTTTCCACGGCGAGATCGAGGTCGATGCTGAACGTGCCGGCCACGTAGGAAGGGGTGTTGTCGGTGCAGGAGACGCTGGTCACGAGGTGGCGTTTGTCGCGGAGCTCTTCGACAAGGATGGAGCTTTCGCCGCCACCGAGGGCGACGGAGAGGATGTCCATCGGATACATATCTGGCGCGTACTGCTTGACGGAAGGGAAGGCGAGTTGGAGCTTGGCGTTGCCGAGCTTGGGGAAGGTGGCGACGGAGGTGCGCGGGGCGGCGACGTCGGGCTCAATGGGGACCGCCTTGTCGGGAATGCGGCCGGGCGGGACGTTGCCGGCGTACTTGCGGACGGCCTTCACCATGTCCTCGGGGTCGGCGTTGCCGGCGACGGCGACAATGATGTTTTGGGGGACGTAAGCGTACTTGTAGTAGGAGTAGACGTCGTCGCGCGAGAGGCCGCGGATGACTTCCTGGTAGCCGACGACGGGCATGCGCGTGGGGTGGACGATGTAGCGATTGAGGTTGGTGAGCTGGTAGTAGATCCAGTCTGCTTCGCCGTTGTCCTTTTCAAGCTCGCGCTGGACGACCTCGTACTCGCGGGAGTATTCGGCTTCGGGGATCTTGGAGGTGAAGATCCAGCCGGTGACCAGATCGATCGCCTCGTTCATGTGGGGCGGCGTCGTGTTGACGAAGAAGCAGGTATTGTCGGTGGTGGTGAAGGCATTGGAGTTGTTGCCGATGGACTGGAGGAGGTCGCGGTTCTGGGCCTCGGTGCGGCGCTCGTTGGTGCCGCCGGCGAGCAGGTGCTCGAGGAGGTGGGAGAGTCCGCCACCGAGCCATTTGCCTTCGTAGATGCTACCGGTCCGGCAGAGGCCCTGGACGGAGAGGACGGGGGACGGGATGCGCTTGGCGATGATGGTGAGGCCATTTTTAAGAACGGTGCAGACGAGGTCGCGGTCGGCGACGACGCGGTAGTCCTCGGCGGAGTAGTCGATGTCGATCGCCGGGCGCGTGGAGGCGATGGCAGCGGTGCGGTCGGGCTCCGGCTGAAGCGCGGTGGGAGGCGGTGGCGTGGGAGAGGGATGTTTGGAGGCGCAGCCGAGAGCGAGGAAGGCAAGGAGCAGGACGTTTGGGAGCTTGAGTCGCATGTCTGGTCCGGGGAAGGGGAGCCGTAGCGTGATCAGAGCGACTCCTCCTCCTGCTCGACCTCGTTCAGATACGTGAGCGCGCGTTCGAGTTCGTTTTTGAGGTGGCGGACTCGGAGAAGGCTTTTGACTCGGGTGAGCAGCTCAAACTTGTTGACGGGTTTGCTGATGAAGTCGTCGGTGCCGACGTCGGACGCCTTCTCGATGTCGCCAAGCTCGTTGAGGGCGGTGACCATCAGGATCTGGATATCCTTCGTTGCGGGGTCGCTCTTGAGGTGTTTGCAGACGGCGAAGCCGCTCATGCGGGGCATCATGATGTCGAGGAGGATGAGGTCGGGGTTGTGCTGCCGAACCTTCTCGAGGGCGTCGATGCCGTCGACGGCGGTGGCGAGCTTAACCGGGAGGGATTCGAGAAAGGCCTGGAGGAGTTCGACGTTCTGGGGGTTGTCGTCCACGATCAGGACGGTGGACTGTGGCAGAAAAGATTCGGTGTTGGGTAAGGGCTGCGGATCCGTGGCGGGGGCGGGGGTGGTTTCAGACATAACGGCTCCGTCGGGCGCGGTCGCGATCGCGCGGCGCGACTATACGGCTATCAAATGGGGGTGTAAAGGATTATGACTGCGGCGCCGGCGCCGATCTCGGGAGTGGCCGGGGTGCGCGTTCGTCGATAACCTAATGGGTCATGACGCGACCGATGGGATCGAAGAAGCCGCCGCTGCGGATTCAGCCGACGACGCTGTGGGAGTATCCGTCGCAGGATTACGGGGACACGCATCAGGGGCGAGCGGGGTTCAAGGGGGCGACGCCCAGCTACATCATTTGGAACCTGTTGCAGAGGTACACGAAGCCGAATGATCTGGTGGTGGATCCGTGCGCGGGAAGCGGTACGACCCTGGATGTGGCGCGGGATTTGGGAAGGCGATCGCTGGGGTACGACGTGCATCCGGCACGGAAGGACATCTTTCGGGTCGATGCGCGGAAGTTGCCGGCGGAGCTGACGGGGAAGGTGGATTTTATCTTCATCGACCCCCCCTACTCGACACACCTGGATTACGGGCCGGACCCGCGGGACATCGGCAAGCTGGAGGCGGACGGTGGCAAGTATTACGAGGCGATGGAGCAGGTGATCGGCGAGATGCACCGGGTGATGAAGGCGGACCGGTACATGGCGCTGTACGTGAGCGACAGCTTTGTGAAGGGGAAGGGATTTTATCCGATTGGGCTGGAGCTTTTCGGGCGGTTGCGGGAGAAGTTTGAGCCGGTGGACGCGATCTCGGTGGTGCGGCACAACAAGACGCTGGAGATGGGGAACTATCGTCGTGCGGCAGAGGAGGGGAATTTTTATCTGCGGGGGTTTAACTATCTGTTTGTCATGTATAAGCCGGGGCAGGAGGGGGCGAAGCGCCGACAGGTGGGGCCGGGAACAGGCATAGGGTAAATCGATTGGGTTATGCGGGATTGTGGAGCGCGTTGCGGACCTTCTGGTCGACGTCTTCCCACTCGCGCTGTGGCTGGCGTAGCTCGTCCGTGGCGGAGTGGATGCGTTCTTCGTGGCGGAAGGCGTGTTCGTCGAAGGCGGCTTCTAAATGAGCGCGGCTTTCGTGAAGGCGCTGGTCGGCACCGTGCAAGCGATCGAGCAACTCATCGGGGAGGCGACCGCTAGGCGGGATTGGGGGGACGGCGGGGCTCGCTGGCACCTGCATTGGGTGCTTCTGGCGCATCGTGCCGGGAGCGTGTGCAACAGGAATGCCATTCGGGGAGGGTATTTGCGGTGCAATGGAATCAGAGGTGGACGAGAGGCCGGAGTGGGATTCGAACCCACGAATAACGGATTTGCAATCCGTCCCCTTAGTCCACTTGGGTATCCGGCCGGGGACACGGGAGGTTACACGCCGTGCGCGATGCGATCAAGGCGAGGGTGTGGACAGTTTCGTGGATAGGTTGTGAACAAGTTGAAGGTATTGAGCCCGTTCGCTGCGACTCGGTATTGTTGCTGCCTCTTCCCCTTCTCGCCCCGCGCGTCTCACCCACGCTCGCGGGGTTTTTTTGGCGCCTTGATTAGCGCGGTCCCCTCACCGTTCAGTCGGAGATGGCGTTGGCCAGTGAGCGGTGTCCGGCCCGAGGCGCATCCAACAACCGCTAGACGGGGATTCGGTCAACGCTGAATAGACGTACAGGGCGCGCATCGATAGCATCCGACATGCCGATGGATCCCCCGGAGCGGTGATTCTTCCCGAGCACCTTCCACCCACCGGCATTTTCATGCGCCGACACCGGAGCCCACAAGCTCCGCCAGCAGACACGCGCAACAATACTCGATACCCGTTGTCGCCGGCGACCACGCCCGGACACCGCATCCTTGGTCCCGACCTTCGGATCGTGAATCTTCGCGCGTGCCGTTGCAGGAAGGACCGACACGGAGACCAAGTCACCCTCCGAGGTAAGCCCAAACTCCTCTGCTGGCCGTCGAAATCCTCAACCGCGTCCTCAACAACGGCGACATGCGTGTGATAGGTTTTCAGGCTTTCTGTCATTTGTCCAGAACCCATCAATCGAATGCTACTTGCCTACAGAAACGGCTTGGTGATTTGACCGCGCGGCAGATTGAAACCAACGGCAAAGAAGTCATGAATTAATGGTCGGTTGAAAGGCCCATGTTCGCTGTTCAGGTCTAAACGCCCGCGCGCCACCCTCTGCCGGCAAAAGACTTGATTGGAGGTCCGGTCGGAGATCTCTGCCGGTCAGGGCCGGACGTTGCGGTCCGGCGTGAGCGCGGACGGCGACGTTGCGGGTGGCGCCGAAAACATGCTCGACTACTTGATCGGGTTGGAAACGGCGCAGGACGCGTCAGGGGCCGAGTCCCTCGGTTCGTCCACGTTCCGCGCCGAGATGAAGGCCAGTCGCCCGCCCGCAGTGCTTGACGTGGCGACGTACGACCTGGTGCAGATCGCCGCCCGCACGAAGGGCGGCAACTCCCCGTTTGCCACGTTATCGTACCAATGGAACCACCGGATGGCCGGGATCCTCCTCGACCGGCTGCGCGATGGAGTCTTATATCCACGACAAAGGCTGTCTCGCACGATCATTTTCCCCTCGCTAAGAACCCCGCCACAGGCGGCG
>JBBRIN010000103.1:0-8700 GCA_038221115.1 Tepidisphaerales bacterium | reverse complement strand
GCCATCCCCAGTCGCGCCGCGGCGGCCACCTCATCCGCTGACGACGCGGCGGTCATCGCCTCGTCGACCAACGACATGCCGGCGCTGGCCAGCGCCGTATAGTCCGCTTCGGTCACGGCTTTCGCCGCGGATCGCTGAATCGCATCGAAGCGCAGCGCGCGCCCATCAACCGTGAACTGCCGGGCGAGCTCGCCGATTGCCGCGGTGGCGCTGACGATGTCGACGGCATCGAGCGCCGCATCGCGAGACTCGACCAGCAGCGTGTAACGGACATCGGCCGCGTCGAACCCGGTCTGCGCGCGGTGCAGCAGTGCCGTCGCGAGAGCTCGGCGGGCATCACGCGATGGATTCTTGTACGCATCGGCGAATGTGTTGCGGACGAGCATCCGCGCTTCGGCTTGTGCCTTTGCACTCGGAACGGGCAGCGGGCGCGTCGTCGGGCGGGGCGCCGGCAGGATTGCCGGTAGGGCGGGCAGCGAAGTGGGCATGGACGCCGGACGGCTGGCCGGGTGCGTCGCAGGCATTGTGGCCGTGGTTGGTTTGCTCGCGGTCGTTGTTGGAGCCGATCCCGTCGTCGCGGGCTTCGGGGCGGTCGACGCTGCAGTCGCAGGATGCGTCGCAAGCGTCGTGGCCGGGCGAGTGGTCCGCGTGGTCGCGGGCTGCGCGATACTGATCGACGCAAGAGCAAGACATGTCGCCAGCGCGACCAGGGTGATACCCGTGCGCAAGTTAAGTGTCATAGCGGAAGTCCGGGGGCGACTCGGCGGATCGCTTGCCGCATGGATTGTAACGGAAAGTCCCGATCGGTGGGGGAGTGAGAAACCGCACCCACGACCGATGAAAAGAGGACTGTCTAGCCCGCGGGCTTGCCCGCCGCGTCCTGTGGCCTACTGCTTTTGCTTCTCGAACTCTTCGCGGCGAAGGCGATGGCGAGGCTGCGCCGGGTCAAGCACTTCGCACTGTTTCATAAGCTCGATCGCTTTCGCGCGGTCTCCCCGCCGAAAGTACACTTCGGCAAGCGTATCGATGCTGTTCGAATCCCGTGGAAGCAACTCGATCGCTCGGCTGGCGTGTGCCAAAGCGACGTCCGCATCGTAATCGCACCTGACGCAGAGCCATGCCAGTTCGTTGTGCAGAAAGGCGCTGTCGGGGTATCGGGCCAGAAGGCTCTGGATTTTCTTTGAGACCTCGTCGAACAGCGCTCGGGCCGCCACCTCATAAGCTTGACCGGACGCGCCGGGCTTTTCGCGAGCCAGCTTCCGCAACTCCGGCACGCAGTCGAGCGGGAGCTGAAGATGTGTCGGGGCATTGGCAAGGCAGATCTTAAATTGCTCCGCCGCCTCCGCGAGCTTGCCGTCCAGATAACGGGCGCGCGCTCGAGTGCGGTAAATCAACTGCGGCAACTCGATATAGTTGACCGGGTCCGAGTAGCTGACGTTCAGCTCCATGGTGGTCAGCAGAAACGTTTCCCAATAATGGGCCGCCGCGGCAAGGTCGCCACGATGGGAGGCGTCGTTGCCCAGATACTTGCACGCGTCGAAGAAGTGGAACGATCGCGGCGTGCCCACCCGGGTAATGCGGCGCCGCTGCTCCAGCGCGCCCTCGGCCTCGCCGTGAGTTTCCATCGCACCGGCGATCGCCGCCATCTGGCGCTCGTCGCCCAGCGTGCATTGGAGCGCGATCGCGGACCACCCTTTCTTCACGCCCGCAGCATTGGCGCGCTCGGCGGCCCACCCGGCGAGCCAAAGCGCCTCGGCCGAGTGATTGACCTGCGCGAAATAGTCCGCGGCGCGCGCAAAGTCCTTCTTTTCCGCAAAGCGCAGCCCGACATCGAGCCAGTCGTGGCGGATCTCACGCTGCGTGGCCAGCATGTCGAGGTACGTGTCCGCGGCTTCAGAGCGGCCGGCGGCCACGAGGGTCTCGGAAACCAGCGACAGAACGCGCTCGCGGGCGACATTGTCGTTCAGGTGGCCGAGCCACGCGCCATTGACCGCCGACCGGGCAATGCCATCGAACTCGGCGTTCGGAATCGTGCGGTTGATGATGGTGCTGACCGTGTCGAAGCGGCTCTCGACCGAGTCGTTGGGCCGAAGCTGCCGGAGCACGTCCCACCATTGCAGCGCTCGCGGCCCCAGTCCCGGGAAGAGCTTGTCGAACAGCGCATTGAAGGGCGTGTTCGGCGGCGCGCCATTGAGGGCTATGATCGCGAACTGGCGCGGCTTGGCGGCGCGCGCGGGCTCGGTGCGCGCCACATCGCGCTCCGCATTGCAAAGGGCAACATAGGTGGCCAAGTCATAGGTCTGGGCGGGGGCAAGCTCGGCGGCGACCGCGTCGAGCGCGTCCAGCGCCTGCTGTTTAAACCCCAGCCGCCAGCGAATCTGCCCGGCATGAGCGGCCAGCGACAGGGCATCCGCGTGATGCTCATCTTTCGCGCGGTTCGAAAGCGCGAGCGCATCGTCGAACCGGGCGGCATAAATCAAAAGGTCAAACGCCGCCGCGTACCGCGCCTTGCCGATGAGCAGATCGATGGCAGATGCCGTGCGGCCGTTCAATAGCAGCGCCTGCACCGCGGCCGTGAAGGCGGTGTCATTAGAACGTGCGACCGCGATGAGGCGGTCGATCGCTTGGTTGAACCCTTGGGCGTCACCCGACCAACGCTCGGCCGCGGCGAGCACGCCCAGTTCGCCGGCGCTCTGTTGCGCTGCATCGGCCGGTGGCAGCGCGGCGGCAATGATGTCGGCCAACGCGCGCCAGTCTCCGCGCTCCAGCGCAATGCCGCGGATCGTCGCCGCGTCGGCACTGGCCTTGGCTGCATCGGCGGCCTCGTCCAGCTTCCCGGCGCCCCGCAGCAGATAGGCAAGCGTGCGGTGCGTCTTCTGCGCATCGGCCGGATCGGCGTTCGTGAGGCGCTGCCGAGTCGAAGCGATCGCCGCATCCAGCCGGCCTTCGGTCAATCGAAGCGCCGCAAACGCGCGGGCCGGCGTTTCTTCGCCACCCCGGGCCGCGATGGCCAGCAATCGGTCGGCCGCGTCCACGTCCCCGGCCAGCAGTCGCTGCGCGGCCACCTCCGGCACGCGCCGCGACTCGTTCACCATCAATCGCTCAATAAAATCCTTCAGGTCCGAATCCGTCTCCTCCTCCGCCAGCCGCGCAAGCACCGTGTACCCATAGCCAGGCTGCTTGATGATGTCGCGGAGGACCGCGCGCTTGTCCGTATCCGATGCGCCGGCGTAACGCGCGGCGCTGTCGATCACATCGGGCGGCGTCTCGGAGAAGATGCCATGAGCGAAATGGTTGAGAATGCGCTGCGCGCGCGTGCGCACTTCCGGGATGTCCGACGCGGCGGCCTTGCGCAACGCCGGTTCGGCAACGAGCCCGGCGACGAACAGTTGGCGGGAGGCGGCTTCCCGGGTCTCAGCGTCGTCAGCGGCAAGGTTGTCGATCGCCGTGGCAAGGTACGCGGTGGTCGGCGCAGTGGTCTGGGGAAAAGTGCGCGGGCCGGCCAGCAGAGCGGCGATGAGAATGAGGGTGCGGCGCGGAGGCACCCGTCTATTGTGCCGCGCCGCGGGTGGGGGGCCAAGGGGGTCATGCGACTCGAGACAAATCTGAGGAGGCGATCCGCATGACCGCCACCGTCGGCGCAGGTCAACAGCCGGAGCGGAAACGGGTAATCAGAATGGAATCCCCAGGAACTTTCGGGGGCGCAACTCAGTATTGCGAATGTCGTTCTGGACGAAGTGAAGCTTTATGATCGGACGGATTCTTGCGAATGTCTGTGTGTTGCAGTGTCTGGCGACCGCGCTCTGTGGGGTGGCCGGGACGGTAGGGGTACGCGCGGTAGAACCAACGCCGGAAGAGGCGGAGTATTTCGAAAAGCACATCCGCCCCGTATTGGTGGACAAGTGCTACAAATGCCACAGCAGTACGTCGACAAAGTTAAAGGGCGGGCTCCTTTTGGACAGCCGCGAAGGGATGCTGAAAGGCGGCGATACCGGCCCGGCGCTCGTGGCCGGCAACGCCGATAAAAGTTTGCTGATTACCGCGATCCGGTACACCGACAAAGAGATGCAAATGCCGCCGAAGGAGCAGTTGCCGACGGAGCAGGTGAAGGCGTTTGAACAATGGGTGAAGATGGGCGCGCCCGACCCTCGCGTAAGCGGCGCCGTGGCGGCGACCCAGCCCGCCTTCAATTACGAAGAGGCGCGAAAGTTCTGGTCATTCCAACCGGTAAAGGATCCGATTCCGCCAAACGATGTTGAGGCGGAATGGGCCGCGAATCCCGTCGATCGTTTTGTGCGGGCGAAGCAGAAGGTGAAGGGCCTCACTCCCGCGGCGCTCGCGGATCGGCGGACGCTGATCCGCCGGGCGACCTTTGATCTGACGGGACTGCCGCCGACGCCCGACGAGGTGGACGCGTTCATCGGCGATAAGAGCGCCGATGCCTGGGCCAAGGTCGTGGATCGGCTGCTGGCGTCCACTGCGTACGGCGAGAAATGGGGCCGGCACTGGCTCGATGTCGTTCGCTACGCCGACACCAGCGGATGCAACAGTGATTACCCGATCACCGAGGCGTACAAGTATCGAAATTACGTCATCGAGTCCTTCAACGCCGACAAGCCCTTTGATCAGTTTCTGAAGGAGCAGATTGCCGGCGATCTGTTGCCGGCAAAGGACGACGCGGAGCGTTTTCAACACATCATCGCCACCGGCTACCTGGCGATCGCCCGGCGTTTTGGCTCGCGCGCCGCCGAGTTTCACCTGACGATCGAGGATGAGATCGACAACCTGGGCAAGGGGATGCTCGGAATGACGATCGGGTGCGCCCGCTGCCACGATCATAAGTTCGACCCGATCCCCGCGACCGACTACTACGGCCTTTACGGGATCTTCAACAGCACGAAACACGCATTTCCCGGCACGGAGATCTTTCAGCATCCAAAGGATTTCGTGCCGCTGGTGTCGGGCGAGTTGGCCGATCAATACCGCGCCCGCGAAGTAGAGATGGCAGCCATCGACAACCGACTCGAACGGCTGGTGCAGGAAAGCAAGCCCCTGGCGCGCGAGGAACAGGACGCCGCCAAAGCGAAGGCGCACGCAATGGTGCTGCCGGCGCCAAAAGTAGATGCGGTGTTGGCCTCACAGTTGGCATTGTCCTTCAGCGCCGGCGTCGGAACGCCGCGGCTGGCGCTCGCATTTCCGGCGGAGCTCACGGCCATGACCGCGGCGGCAAATCCGCCGCGCACGATGGCCGCGGTCCGTGCCGAGCAGGCGCAGCTCCGCGCGCGCCAGAAAGAACTGAACGCCGAACCCATCGTCGTCGACAAGGCCTATGCGGTGCAGGAGGGCCCGAACCCGGGCAACGCCAAGTTGCAGCGCAAGGGGGATCCGAGAAATCTCGGCGAGGAAGTGCCGCGCGGTTTGATGGCCGTCTTGGGCGGCAAGACGCTGCCGGCGACCGAAAAGGGAAGCGGTCGCCGCGAGCTCGCCGAGTGGGTCGCGGACCGCGACAACCCCCTCACCGCGCGCGTGTTCGTCAATCGCATCTGGCAATGGCACTTCGGCAAAGGCATCGTGCAAACGCCGAATGATTTTGGCTCGCGCGGCAAAGTGCCGACGCATCCGGAGTTGTTGGACTATCTCACCTCGCGGTTTGTTCAGAACGGCTGGTCCATCAAGGCCATGCACCGGATGATCCTGACCTCGCGAACCTACCAACTGGCAAGCGAAGATGAAAACCCCGGTCGCGCCGCGAAGAGCGCAACGCTCGACGTAGCGAACGACTACCTCTGGCGCTTCAACCGTCGCCGCCTGGAGGCCGAGGAGGTGCGTGATTCCCTCATGGCCATCGCCGGCACGCTCGATCGAACTGAAGCCGGCCCGCACGCATTTCCCTCCGAGAGCGAGCGGCACTACTCCCAGCACAAGCCCTTCATCGCCAGCTACGAAACCAACCACCGCAGCGTCTACCTGATGCAGCAGCGCATTCGAAAGCAGCCCTACCTTGAGGTGTTCGACGGCGCAGATACCAACGCCGTCACCGCCTCCCGCGCTAAAGAGAGCAGCCCGGTCCAAGCCCTGTTCTTCATGAACGACTCCCTCGCCTTTGACTCGGCGGCGAAATTCGAGGAGCGCCTGGCGACGGCGTGCGGCCCCGACGAAGAGAAGCGCGTCGAAATGGCCTATCGCTACTGCTTCGGCAGGCCGGCGGAGAGTGAAGAACGTTTCGTGGCTCACGAGTACGTGCGCGACCTGACCGAGAAGCTGAAGGAGGCCGATGATCTCCCGGCGGATCAGCGGACGAAGACCGCATGGGCCAGTTACCTGCGCGTGCTGATGGGCAGTAATGAGTTCTTTTACGTGGATTGAAGAGGCCGCGACGTATGCAGAAGTTCGACTTCGGTTGCCGGGATAATCGCGTGAGTCGCCGGGGGATGCTGCGCTCCCTGGCCGCCGGCTCGATCCTGTTCCCCGGGATCGTCAGCCAACTCCTGGCCGACGATGCCCGCGCCTCCGCGACGCCAACCGACAGCCTCAACCCCATCGCCCCGCGGCTCCCGCATGATGCCGCCAAGGCCAAGCGCGTCATTTTCATGTACATGAGCGGCGGCGTGTCGCACATGGACACCTTCGATCCAAAGCCCAAACTGATCGAGGTCAACGGCAAGGCCCCCGCCGGCCGCGCCACCTCCCGCTACCTCCGCACCTTCTGGGACCACCAGCCGGGCGGCAAGTGCGGCACCGAGGTCAGCGACCTGTTCCCCAACGTCCGCGAGTGCATGGATGACATCTGCCTCATCCGATCCATGCACGGCGACCACCAGGACCATTTCCAGGCAACGCTCGGAATTCACACCGGCTCCGTGACCGTCGCGCGCCCGAGCATCGGGTCCTGGGTCAGTTACGGCCTCGGAACGGTGAATCAAAACCTGCCCAGCTTTGTCGTGCTCGCTCCCTTGTTGCCCTACGCCGGTAGCCAGGTCTGGTCGAGTGACTTCTTACCGGGCGCGCACAACGGAACGCGCGTACTGGCTGGAAAAGAGCCGATTCCCGATCTGAATCGCCGCTCCCCCAGCGCGGCCGTCCAACAGGCGGAGCTGGGCCTGCTGGATCAGTTCAACAGGAAACACCAGTTGCAGCACCCGACCGACCCGTTGCTCGCCGCGCGGATCAAGAGCTTCGAGACCGCCTTCGGAATGCAGATAACGATGCCCGATGTGCTCGATCTTTCAAAGGAGACCGACGCGACGCTGGGTCTCTATGGCCTCGAGCGCGGCAGCACCAAGGGCTTCGGCTGGCAATGCCTCGTCGCCCGCCGACTCGCCGAGCGCGGCGTGCGATTCATCGAGCTGATCGACACCGGTTCAAGCGGCAACTGGGACAGCCACAGCGACATGCACGCGCACGAACCGCTTGCGCGCAACGTCGACAAGCCCATCGCCGGCCTGCTCCGCGACCTCAAGAGCCGCGGCATGTTGGAGGACACGCTCGTCGTCTGGACCACCGAGTTCGGTCGCACGCCGGGCGTTGATGGCGAGAAAGGGCGTGGGCACCACAGCTCCTGCTATTCTTCCTGGCTCGCGGGTGCCGGGGTGAAAGGCGGACTGTCCTACGGCAGCACGGATGACATCGGTGCCACAGTGGCCGAGAACAAAGTTCACGTTCACGACTTTCACGCGACCATCCTTCACCTGCTCGGCATGGACCACGAGAAGCTCACCTTTCGTCACGGTGGCCGCGACTATCGGCTGACCGATGTGCATGGGAATGTGGTGCAGGCGCTGCTGGCTTGACGGAACTTTCTCCGCCGGGGACGCCAGCGTTCTATCTGCTCGTCGAGATTTGCCGGGAGGTCGCAGGCGTGACTTCTGTCACCGCGCCGGTGCCGATGGAGGGCAGGGCTTGCGAGCTGGCAGGAGTCGTTTCACGACGGACATCAACTCCTCGACCGTGTTCGGCTTGAGGATGATTTCCCGGATGCCCATCGCATACGCCGAGTCGATCTCAGCCTGCTTGAGGAAGCCGGAGAGCATTACTACCGGCATGTCCGGCCGGATGCGCAGCAGTTGCCTGGCAACCTCCATCCCGGAGGGGCCCGGCATGTTGAAGTCGGTGATGACGAGATCGAAGCCCTTCGGATCAGCGCTGAAGGCGGCCAATGCCACGTCGGGCTGGGTATGTCCGGTGACGCGATAGCCGAGGCGTTCCAGAAATCGTTTGGCGAGATGAACGAGCGGCTGTTCGTCATCCACGTAGAGGATGTGTTCACCTTGACCGCGAGCTGTCGCCGTCGTCACCGGATCGAGGGAGGCTGCGGCGATTGGCTCCGGAATCGCCGGGAAGTAGAGATGAAAGGTCGTGCCGCGACCCGGATCGCTTTCCACGGTGATCACGCCGCCGTGGCTGCGCATGATTCCGTGAACCACGGACAGTCCCAATCCGGTTCCTTCGCCCGGCGCCTTGGTCGTGAAGAACGGCTCAAAGATGCGGCCGAGAGTGGCGGCATCCATGCCTTTGCCGGTGTCGCTGATCGAGAGGCGGAGGTGCGGACCGGGATGGAGTTCTGGATGCGCCGGGAAGAAACCGGGTTCGACCTGGCAGGCCTCAAGCCGGATCTCGATGCGACCGCCCTGGCCCTCCATCGCGTGCCAGGCGTTCGTCGCGAGGTTGAGAACAACCTGGTGGATCTGAGAAGCATCGGCT
>JBBRIN010000102.1:0-8765 GCA_038221115.1 Tepidisphaerales bacterium | reverse complement strand
GATCTGGATCGCTTTATCGCCGCCTTTGGCCTGCCCAACTTCGCATACGAAGATTCCATGTCCTACGCGGTTCGCGTCAACAAGACACCGCGCGTTTTCACGGCGAACGAAGCCCCGCCGAGCGTCACCATCTTCCTCCATCACGAGATGGCGCAGACGCCGATCTTCCCGAGCCGCCTGTTTTTCTTCTGCGAACTGGCGGCAACGGAAGGCGGTGCGACGCCGATTTGCCGCTCCGACATTCTCTGGGAGCGGCTCGCCAAGCAGTGCCCCGAGTTCGCGCGGAATTGCGAAACGAAGGGTCTGAAGTACAGCAACGTGATGCCCGCGCAGAACGACGCCGCCTCGGGGATGGGGCGCAGTTGGCAATCCACTTTAAAGACGGATTCGAAAGAAGGCGCCGAAAAGCGGCTCAAGGACCTGGGCTATTCCTACGAATGGCTCGCGGATGGATCGCTCCGCGCCACCACGCCGGTTCTCCCGGCCGTCCGCAAGCTCTCCAATGGCCGCACCAGTTTCTTCAATCAGCTCATCGCCGCCGCCAAAGGCTGGAAGGACACGCGCAACGACCCGTCGAAGGCGATCACGTTCGGCGACGGCACCCCGCTCGACCGCGACGCCGTCAACCTGGCCACCCAACTCGGGGACGAATTGAGCTTCGATATCCCGTGGCAAACCGGCGACGTCGCCCTCGTCGACAACTTCGTCGCGATGCACGGCCGCCGCACGTTCAGCGGCACGCGAAAGGTGCTCGCTTCGCTCGTCGCCACGGAGAATTGAAACACCATCCCCAACTTGGCCCGCAGCGCGTTGCGTTCGACGTAATGTGCGACGGCCAGTTCTACTTCTTGGCCGATGTCGGCGGGTTCTGCGGCCAATCCGTGGCGTCCCGCAGCGATTCGGACTCGGCCTGCGAAAAGACGCGCGAGCCGTGATTCATGCCGTGGCATCGCTTGGCGGATTCGTTCCACATCTCGGGGCTGGAGAGATTGGAATCCCAGAAGGGCCAGGTGCGGCACTGCAGGGGGCGGACGGGGTAGACGGTGCAGGTGCGCTTGGTGTAGACGATCGATTCCTCATTGCCGGCGGCGTCGCGTTTGTTGCGTTCGATCTGCTCTTCCTTGAGGAAGACGCAGTCGTATTGGCCGGCGGCGGTGCGGATTTCATTGAGACTGTAGCGGCGGCCGACCTTGTGGGCGTAGCGGCGGAGCATCTGGCGCTCGGAGAGGTTCAGGTATTCGGCGAGGCGGGTGATCTCGAGATCGGAGAGCCAGACGTAGCCGGTGCTGCCGGTGCAGCAGTTGCCGCACTGCTGGCAGGTGAATTTGAGGCCGTCGGCGTACCAGGGTTTTTCCTTTTCGGCGGCGGCGGCGATGACTTGGAGCTTCATTGTGACTGAGGATACGGGGGCGGGGGGGAGGGGTTCAATGGGGGAGGAGCCGGGAGATAGGAGATGGAAGATAGAGGGTAGGCGACAGGAAGTGGAAGACGGGAGGTTAGCGGGTGGGGCGGGAGAGGGGTTTGCCGATGGGGCGGGAGGTGGGGCGCGTGGCGGGTTTTTGGGGCTGGGCTTGTCGTTTCATGCCGGGCCAGGTGGTGCTGGCGAGGGCGTCTTCGGCGGCGGCGTGGTAGGTTTTGACCTTGTCGGCGTCGTCGTTGACGACGTTGACGGTGGCGAGCGCGATGCGCTGGCCGAGGTAGCGGTAGACGTGGATCTGGTCGGCGACCTTTCCGTCCTTGACCTCGTAGCGCTCGTGGATCTTCAGGGCGAAGCGGTCATCGGGCTCGACGGTGGGCTCGAGAAGCATTTTCGACTTGCTCTTGGTTCGCGATGACTTGAGCTGTTTGATCAGGGCGTCGGTGACGGCCTGGTTGATCTCCATGTCGGGGGGGAGAAGCTGAATGGCCATGACGGCGTCGTGATTCTTGGAGATGTACGCGATGAAGTTCTGAGCACCGGGCTTTTCGGATTTTTCCCAGGTGCTGTCGGGGGGCGGCGTGAGGCGGAACTTGGAATCGCCGAGCTGGATCTGGTTGTCATCATCCGCGGCGGCGAGCGGGAGGGCAGCGAGCAGGGCGAGGATGAGCAGGGGAAGGCGAAGATTCATGGAACACCGGCGGTTAGAGCGAGGCGGAGCAAAAGCGGCTGCAATGATTGTATCGCGGGGTGCGCGGAGCGTTGGCGAAAGGATTCTGGTCGATCTCAAGTCAATTGACGGCGTATAGTTGCTGATCGAGTTGTTGATCCGTACAGAAGCCTTACAATGATGGTTTGCGCGTGTGAGCGCACTCGATCGCGCGCGTGGGAGAATCATGACATTGAAGAATGCGGTAAAAGAAGTGAAGCGGGCGCCGGTGGTGAAGTCGGTGAAGGCCAAGGCGAGTGAGCCGCAGTGGGAGGCGGAGGGCGAGATGGAGCTGCCGAGGCGATTGATGAGCAGTAAAGCGATCCGCATCCGGGGTGCGCGCGAGCACAACCTGAAGAACATCTCGGTGGAGATTCCGCGCGATCAGGTGGTGGTGATCACGGGGTTGAGCGGGAGCGGGAAATCGACGCTGGCGTTTGATACGGTGTATGCGGAGGGGCAGCGGAAGTACATGGAATCGCTGTCGGCGTATGCGCGGCAGTTTCTGGATCAACTGCAGAAGCCGGACATCGATGAGATCGAGGGGTTGCCGCCGACGATTGCGATCGAGCAGCGGTCGGCGAGCTCGAACCCGCGGTCTACCGTCGCGACGACGACAGAGATTTACGATTACCTGCGGGTGTTGTTTGCGCGTGCGGGGACGCCGCACTGCTGGGAGTGCGGGCGGGAGATCACGGCGCAGGCGTCGAGCCAGATCGTGGACAGCGTGATGCGGCTGCCGGCGGGGAGCAAGCTGATGGTGCTGTCGCCGCTGATTCGGGGGCAGAAAGGAGAGCACAAGGACACGTTTGGGGCGATTCATAAGCAGGGGTTTGTGCGGGCGCGGGTGGATGGGGAGATCGTGGAGCTGAACGGGACGAACGCGCCGGAGTTGAAGAAGACATTTGCGCATCACATCGAGGCGATCGTGGACCGGATCGTGTTGAAGCCGGAGATTCGGCCGCGGATGGCGGACTCGATTGAGACGGCGCTGCGGCTGTCGCAGGGGTTGGTGGTGATCACGGTGCAGGACGCGGATGGGAAGTGGGTGGACAGCGTTTATTCGGAGAAGTTTGCGTGCCCGCTGCATCCGGAGGTGAGTCTGCCGGAGCTGGAGCCGCGGCTGTTCAGCTTTAACTCGCCGCATGGGGCGTGCCCGGCGTGTCATGGGTTGGGGACGCTGAGCGAGTTTGACGCCGAGATGATCGTACCGGATGAGAGCCTGAGCCTGGAGCACGGGGCGATCGAGGCGTGGCGGAAGAACGGCAAGCGGATGAACATCATGTACAGCCGGGTGCTGCGGCAATTCTGCCGGGACTTTGGCGTGAGTTATTCGATGCCGTTTAAGGATATCCCGAAGAAGGTGCGGGAGGTTTTGCTGTTTGGCACTGAACAGAAGGGGGACAACGGGACTGGCAGCGAGTTTGAGGGGGTGATTCCGAATTTGCAGCGGCGGTTTGAGAACACGGAGAGCGATTGGGTGCAGCACAAGATGCACAGCTACATGAGCGAGCAGCCGTGTACGGTGTGCGGCGGGACGCGGTTGAAGAAGGAGGCGCTGGCGGTGCGGCTGCATACGCTGGATGGGCATACGGGGAGCGCGGATTGTGGAGTGGCGACGGGCGAAGCTTTGGAGGCGGCGGTGTTGGCGGGGGAGGGGGATGAGCAGGTGGCACTGGTGGAGGTGAAGAGGGGGAAGGTTAAGAGCAAAGAGAATCACGCGCTGGTAGCCCGTGCCACGGGGTCTTTGAAGCTGCCGGGGTATAGCATTGATGACGTGAGCCGGATGACGGTGGTGAATGCGAAGCGGTTTTTTGAGAATTTGAGATTGAGCGAGGAGGGGACGAAGATCGCCGAGCCGATCATACGGGAGATTTCGGCGCGGCTGGGGTTCATGGTGGATGTGGGGCTTGGATATCTGACGCTGGATCGGAAGACTGGAAGTCTGTCGGGCGGGGAGGCGCAGCGGATTCGGCTGGCGACACAAGTGGGCTCGGGATTGGTGGGCGTGTGTTACGTGCTGGATGAGCCGACAATTGGGCTGCACCAGCGCGACAACGCGCGGCTGATCAAGACGCTGCGGCGGCTGCAGCAGATCGGGAACACGGTCATCATCGTGGAGCACGATGAGGAGTGCATTCGAGCGGCGGATTATCTGATCGACATCGGGCCGGGGGCGGGCGCGCATGGGGGCAACGTGGTGGCGATGGGGACGGTGCCACAGGTGTTTTCGCAGACGCAGAGTCTGACGATCAAGTACCTGACGGGCGAACTGGCGATTCCGACGCCGGGGCATCGGCGGAAGGTGGGCGGGGAACGGGGGGCGATCGAGCTAAAGGGGTGCCGCGAGAACAACCTGAAGAACGTGGACGTCAAGTTTCCGCTGGGCGGGTTGATCTGCGTGACGGGCGTGAGTGGATCGGGCAAGAGCACGCTGGTGAACCAGACGCTGTTGCCGGCGATGAAGCGAAAGCTGTATGGATCAAAGGTGAAGGCGGGGGTACACAAGCAGATGAGCGGTTTGTCGAAGGTAGACAAGGTGATCGAGATCGACCAGAGCCCGATCGGGAGGACGCCGCGTTCGAACCCGGCCACCTATACGGGCGTGTTCGATGAGATTCGCAGCGTGTTCAGCAAGACGCGGGAGGCGAAGATCCGCGGGTACGAGCGCGGGCGATTCAGCTTCAACGTGAAGGGCGGGCGCTGCGAGGCGTGCCAGGGGCAGGGGATCAAAACGATCGAGATGCACTTTCTGCCGGACGTGGAGGTGCCGTGTGAGGTGTGTCACGGGGCGCGGTACAACGCGGAGACGCTGGAGATCCACTATCGGGGAAAGAACATTGCGCAGGTGCTGGACATGACGGTGGAGGAGGCGATGGTGTTCTTCGAGAACTTCCCGCCGATTTATCGGATGTTGAAGGCGGTGAACGACGTGGGGCTGAGCTACGTGAAGATGGGGCAGCCGAGCACGCAGCTATCGGGGGGCGAGGCGCAGCGGGTGAAGCTGGCGAGCGAGCTGGGGAAGAATCCGACGGGGCACACGTTGTACGTGCTGGATGAGCCGACGACGGGGCTGCACTTTGCGGACATTCAGAACCTGCTCAACGTGCTGAATCGGTTGGCGGATTTAGGGAATACGGTTTTGGTCATCGAGCACAATCTGGATGTTATCAAGTGCGCGGATTGGGTGATTGATATGGGGCCGGAGGGTGGGGATGGAGGCGGGACGGTGATCGGGGAGGGGACGCCGGAGGGGTTGGTGAAGGTGGAGGGGAGTTATACGGGGGAGTATTTGAAGGGGCATTTGAAGGCGGGATAATGGCGGAACTGCAATCTGGGTCGTCCTGCACTCCGTCAGGTTCCGGCATACATCTTGTCGTCCTTCTATTTGGCAAACGCAGGAAATCTCGCGGAAATCCATGCTTCGGCGTCGGTCGCGAACTTTTGAACGGCGAGAACGATTTCGTCGGTCTCGGTTGTGGCGATGGCGCCGGCGAAGTCGTACTCGGAGTCGTTCCGCTTCATGCGGCAGGTATTGAAGTACGCGGAGAGTTTTGCGAACGCGGTATCGGCGGCCTCGAGCGCAATGAAGGTGTTGTAGTGGCCGCCGAGCTTCTTAGGGCGATATCCTGAAGCGCGGACGATCATCGTGGAGAGAGAGCGCGCGGCGTCGTAGGCGATGATGAAACGCTGCTCGTGGGAGAGGCCCTGGACGGAAAGGTCGGAGAAGCGGAGGGCGGCGATGGAGCGGAGGTTATCGAGCTCCTGCTTACTCGGAGGCTCCGCCGTCACGTGATTTGCCTTAAGTAAGTCTATCCAGGTCATGTGACGTTCCCACGACGAAGTGCTTCGGGGCCTTCAGGACGCTCGTCAGGAAATGATCTCGCGAGGCGGCGCGTTTTGCAAATTCGTCTGGGTGATAGAGCTTGGGGTTTAGGTCGCGACCGAGCACTTCCTGTGCGGCTCGAAGAGGCAACGAAAGATCCGCGAGGCCGATGTTTCCGACGATCATGAGATCGATGTCACTCGCGGAGGTTGCTTCGCCACGTGGAACTGAGCCGTATACGAAGGCGAGGTCGATGCGGTCGGCGAAGGGTTCGATAGTGCCGCGAAGAACGTCGATCAAGCCGGCGGTCTTTGCCAGAAGACCGCGCAGCTCGGGGAAAATGGGGCAATCCGGATCGGCGCGAAAATGCAGCATCCGGCCGCGGCGACGGGCCTTGAGGATGCCCGCGCCGACGAGCGCGGCGAGTTCGCGCTGGAGGCTGGAGGGTGGCAGGTGGAGGTGACGCGCCAGGTCGGCCGGAAACCATTCGTGGTCGGGTCGAAGAAGGGTCGCCGACAGGATCGCCTGGCGGGTTCGGGGCATGAGGACATCGATCAGCTTGGGGTTCTTTTTTGAACGCATCTTACGTCATTATCGATGCAATTTGCGTTGATAGCAAGCCAAAGCCACGATCAGACGTAAGTTCATTAAGCCGATGGCTTAGGGACGGAAACCGTGGAGCATCCACTTTGACTCCTAAACCTTCTCATACCCCCACGGCTCGTGCATCGGGCGGCTGCGCATGGTGTTGGCGGCTTCGTCGTTCTTGAATTCTTCGGCCTCGGGGTCCCAGAAGAGCTTGCGGTCGAGGCGGCAGGCGATGGCGCCGAGGTGGCAGTGGGAGGCGGAGCGGTGGCCGATCTCGGGGGGGCAGATGGGTTCTTCGCGGGTCTTGACGCTGTGAACGAAGTTGCCGACGTGGTCGTCGCTGTGGTAGAGGTGGACGGCGGAGTCGGGGAGAGGATCGGCGAGGAGTTCGGGGCGGCTGGCTTCGATGCGGCCGCGGGTGACGTAGATCCAGCCTTCGGGGCCTTCGAAGCGGACGCCGTTGCGCCAACCTTTGTCGGGGACCTTGGGATTCTTTTTCGATTGTTCCTTCAGGGCGGCGCGCTCGGCTTCGCTGAGGAGCTGGTCGGTGGCGAACGGGGCGGTGGTCTGGGGAATGGCGGTGGAGGAGTGGATCACGCCGTTGGCGTATTGGTAGTCGATGTGGAAGGAGGGGAAGGTGGTGAAGCCGCCCTTGACCGGGTCGCCGATGCCGCGGCCTTCGATGGAGATCGGGCCGCTGCGGTCGAGGCCCATGGCCCAGAGGGCGATGTCGTGGTGATGGGCGCCCCAGTCGGTGATGGTTCCCTCGGAGTAGTCCCACCACCAGCGGAAGAGACCGTGGATGCGCTCGCGGACGAAATCGTGGCGTTCGGTTTGGCCCTGCCACATTTCCCAGTCGAGGCCTTGGGGGATCTCCTGCGTTTTGAAGGGGCCGGCCTGCGCGCCGGTGGGAACGATGGTGCTGATGTGGGTGAGCTTGCCGAGGCGGCCGTTGCGAACGAGTTCGGCGGCGAGGCGGAAGTTTTTGTCGCTGCGCTGCTGGCTGCCGGTTTGGAGGATGCCGTTGGTTTGCTTGGCGACCTGGATGAGTTTCTGGCCTTCCTCAATGGTGAGCGTCAGGGGTTTTTCGCCGTAGACGTCTTTGCCCTGGCGGAGCGCGTGCATGTTGATGAGGGTGTGCCAGTGATCGGGGGTGGCGTTGACGACAGCCTTGATGTCCTTGCGCTCGATGACTTTGCGGAAGTCGGTGTAGACTTCAGCACCCTTGAACTTGGCGGCGGCGGTTTTGGTGTTGCGCGCATCGACGTCGCAGACGGCGACGACGTCGAAGTGTTTGCCGCCGTCCTTCTCGCAGACATATTGGCCGCGCCCGCCGCAGCCGATGAGGGCGATGGGGAGCCTGGGCTGGGTGGTGGGGGCGGGTGTGGCGGTTTCGGCGGCCTCGAGGAGGTCGCGGCGGAGGAACCACTCCGGCAGGCCGGTGGCGGCGGCGAGGGCGGCGGCGGATTGGATCAGGTGGCGGCGGGTGGGAGTGGCGCGGTTGGGCATATCGACCTCAAATGGGGGTGGCCTCAGGAGACTCATTCGATGGATGCGAGTTTATCATACTGCTGGCCGCGGGGCGATAAGAGAGGTAACGCGGCATGTCGGGCTATCGCGGCTGGGGGTTGGCGCGCATCTATCGCCCGGCTGCCGCCCCGTTCCTGTGCAGAATTGTCAGTTTATGACAACAATGCTATTCTGGCGGGATGGCCACCAGACAGATTACGCGCAACATCGCGCTTACACCGCACTTTGACCGGTTCGTTCAATCGAAGATCGAATCGGGCCGCTATCAGTCGGCGAGCGAAGTCGTGCGTGACGGGTTGCGCCTGCTCGAAGAGCGGGAAGAACAGCGGGGCCAAGGGTCCGGGCGCCTACGGCAGCAGATCGAAGTCGGCTGGCAACAGGCGGAGCGTGGCGAGGTGGTGGACGGGCCCGCGGTGTTTGCCGAGATACGGAAGATGAGTCGAGCCAGGCGGGAAACCAGCCGTATCAAGCGATGAGAAAGCGGCCCTACGACCTGTCCGCCGCTGGTCGGCTCGACTTGGTTCAGATTTGGAATCATTTGGCCGAACATGCCTCGTTGAAGGTCGCCGACGAGGTTGCGGCGAACCTCGAACAGGCCATGCGAATAGTCGCCAAAACGCCCGGACTTGGCCATCGGAGGCCCGACCTCACTGGCCGCGACATCCTGTTTTATCGCGTTCATCTTTATCTGATCG
>JBBRIN010000101.1:0-8794 GCA_038221115.1 Tepidisphaerales bacterium | reverse complement strand
AAACCCCATCGGCCTGATTGAGCACATCGACCATGTTCGCGGCGATCGTCTGCGCCTTGTCGCTGGTCGCGCCGGCGTGCTGATTGTCGGAGATGATGCTGATGTCGGGCGACTTCTTGACCACGTCGAGAAAGCCTTTTTCGCGCTCTTCGGTGCTCGCCGAGCCCTCCATGTAACGAAGCATGACCACCTTGCCTTTGCCGGCCAGCGCCTTGACCATCGCGTCGCCGGCCATTTGCCCGCCTTTGTAATTGTCGGTGCCGACGTAGGCGACGAAATCTTTGCCGGACTGCCCATCGAGGCCGGAATCGATCAACACGACGGGGATCTTCGCCGCCACGGCCTGGCGGATCGGCCGCACCAGGCCCTTCTCGTCGAGCGGCGCGACGACGATGGCGGATACCTTATCCGCGGTGAACTGCTCGACGAGTCCAATCTGCTGCTGGCGGTCGTTCTCCGTTTGCGGCGCCTTCCAGATGATTTCGACGCCCAGTTCCTTGCCCGCTTTGTCCGCGCCCGCCTTCACGCGTTGCCAGTGCTCGTGAGTCGATCCCTTGGGAATCACCGCGATCGTGAGGCCGGCCGGCGTGCCTCTGCCCCCGCCGTCGGCCGAGCCATCGGCGTTGCTCGATCCGCCAGTCGTGCCCGAATCGGATTTCCCTTTGCAACCCGACACCGCGCCGGGAAGGCTCGCCATCGCCGCTCCGAAGATCAGCACGCGTACCAGGCCGTTAATCCACCCGCGACGTGACACGCCTTGAGCCATGAGATCTCCTTCGCTGCTGGTATCACTTGCCGGGGTGACGCACGGGCTGCAATTGCGAGGCGTCGACGATCTGCACACCGTTGATACCGGTGGCACTCTCGGCCACCACGTCTTGCTGAAAAAGAACCTGTCCATTCTGCGACAAGGTGAGTTGATAAGTTCCCGGCGGCACATGAAAGCGAAGCCGGTAATGATCGCCTTCCGCGAAAGTGCCGCGCAGGTACGGCCGATCGGTTCCTTCCATGGTGCGTGAGATGGTGACCACGGTGTCCGCCAGCGACTCATGTCCGTCGACGATGATCAACCCGGTCGCGTCTTCACCCAGCCAACCGGTGAACAAAATGGCGATGCAGCCGAGGAATACCGCCACCGCCAGCAGGCAAGCGAAGACCGCGAGGCGCCGCGAGGCGGGCTGCGATTCATCGGGCAGTGGAGCGTTTGAGGCGTCGGTTGTCGGAGGGGCCATGGATGCTTTCGTCGCAGTGCATCGTAGCGGCTCGTACGCCCGCGCGGAAGTAAATGAGCCCGCGGCATCGCATCATCGCGTGCGTCGCCGTTACAATGCCTCTCCCGCGGCGTGGCCCATTTACACCACCTGCTGGGAGGAGAACCGCCATGCCACGTTTCCAAATTGTCGTCGCTTCCGCCCTGGCCATGAGTCTTGTAGTCGTTGGCTGCAAGAAGGAAGAGGCCACCCCCACGCCGCCAAAGGCGGATAGCACCGTCACGTCTCCGGACAATGCGCTGGCCAAAGGCCGCTCGCAGGCCGAGGGGGTCGCGTCGCAACTGTCCGGCGCCGGCAAGTCAGCCGGAACGGCCGCCCAGCAAGACGCGACGGCCGCGGCCGATTCAGCCCGTGCCACCGCCGGCTCCGCCATCGACGCGGCCAAGGATGCCGCCGCGAAATTGGAGAGCGTCAAGCAGTTTATCTCCGAGAAAAGGCTCGACGAGGCGGACAAGGTGCTGAAGGCGATCGAGGAAAAGAAGGATCAGTTGCCCGAACAGGTCAAGGAGCAGTTGGCCAACGTGCGCAAATCGCTGGACACTGCCCGGGCGGCGCTAGCCGCGCCGGGGAAATAGAGGATGCCATCGCGCGCCCACGGCACACCCTCGAGGGATAAAAAGATGACTCGTTTTAGCTGGCGGGCGTGCCCGCCGCGTCCAGTGGCAATCCGTTCTAAGATTTTCCGGTACTTGCCGCGTCCGAATCGAGTCTTACTCCCCGACCTCATTCAATTAACTTCTTTCTTCCCCCATCGCCGCGCGCGTGGCACAATATCGCCAACCAGGAGACCCCATGCCCACCCGACGCTTTACTCAATGTCCCGATTGTTCGTCCCCGACCCGCCGCCAGGTCATCAAATCCGCCGCCGCTTCCGTCGCGGCGGCGTCGATGGCCGCGGTCGGTATTTTCTCCCTCAGCGTCGCGCCCCGCGCGCTGGCCGTGAATTCCGCCGCCGAGCCGGTGCCCGAGACGCTGGTGGCGCAGCTCTATAAGTCGCTCACCGAGCCGCAGAAGAAGCTGCTTGCCTTTCCGTTCGATCATCCGCTGCGCAGTGAGATCAACAACAATTGGATGATCGTCAAGCAGTCGCTGAAGGAAGTGTTGACCGGGGAGCAGATTGCCCTGGTGCGCGAAATTTTCCGCGATGTGCACAGCGAAGAATACATCGACCGCGTCCTCCAGCAGGTGGAGCACGACAACGACGAAGTGGGCGGATTCGAGGGCTGCTCGATCGCCATGTTCGGCGAGCCCGGCGACATGGGCGACGATCCCCTCAACGCCGGCAAGAACGGCAAGAGCCAGTTTGAATTTGTGTTCGCCGGGCGGCATGTGACGCGCCGCTGCGACGGCAACAGCGTCGCCGGCGCCGCGTTCGGTGGGCCCATTTTTTACGGACACGCCGCCGAGAGCTTCAACGAGAAGGCGAATCATCCCGGCAATGTGTATTGGTATCAGGCAAAGCAAGCCAACGCCGTTTTCCATTCGATGGATGGAAAGCAGCGAAAGCTGGCGCTATTGGATTCCGAGCCGCGCAAGGAGCAGGCAACGAAGACCGTGGCGCTCAGCAACAGCACCAAGGACCTTCCCGGGATCGCCCTGGCCGATCTGTCCGGCGATCAAAAGGAGCTGGTGAAGAAGACGATGGCGGACCTCCTCTCCCCCTTCCGCAAATCCGACAGCGATGAGGCGATGAAGCTGATTGAAGCCGGCGGCTTCGACAAGCTCCACATGGCGTTCTATTCGAAGCTGGACATCGGCAAAGATGGCGTCTGGGACGTCTGGCAGATCGAAGGGCCGTCGATGCTGTGGTATTTCCGGGGAGCGCCGCACGTTCACACGTGGGTACACGTGCGGGAGCCGGCGAAAGCATGATGCGCCAGCCTGAGGCGAGAAGAGTCTCAGCCGAAGAGGACCAGATAGGCAGCGAGCGCGAGTAGCGGTGGAATGATAAACGCCGGCAAAAACACCGACATCCTCAGCCGGAAGCGCCGGCACTTGTGGAATAATTCAAGTATATGACAGGTTATGTTTAGCCCTACCGCCAGCACAATGTTTGATGACACAAAGGCCATCAGACCAAGATTCGCCGATGAGCGGCCATGAGGCGGCGCGATGAGCCAAATCGCTAACGTGGCGGGGGCGAACGCGACGTACACCTTGAGCGACGACTTGAACTGTCTCCAGTATCGTTTAATCCGCCGCGGTCGAAGCATGCGGCGGCGGCGCTCAGCGATCATTTCGCTCGTTCGGATCGCGGCGGCGATCGAAGGATTGCAAGCCGCACATTCACCGAAGATTCGCAACGGCGCGCCGCATCGCTCGCACGTCAGATCGCCTCGCAGCTTGTGAAATCGGTTGACCGCCGCCATTCCGCAGTACGCCAACCCCAGTCCTCCGAGCAGCGCAAACGGAAGGGCATGCAACAGGATGTGCGCAACCCCCCACCATGGCGAATTGATCACAATCGACATGTACAACGCCCCCATCATGACGGCTACGAAACCCACGAGTAACCCCAGGAAGCCCGCCCAGAGCATCTGTCGGTAGGCTCGACTCTGTGGTGGTAGCGCGGCGGCCATTCCCTGGAGAGTATCATCCAACGCCGGTTATTTTCAAAAGGATTTCAGCAGGCCCTCGATCGATTCCGGCTCGAGATCACTAAGCTTCACAGCATCCTCGATGTGGAATGGCCCCACGCGCGTTCTGCGCAGGGCCGCCAGATAGCCCCCAACGCCGAGTGCCTCTCCGAGATCCCTCGCGATGGCGCGAACGTACGTCCCGCGCCCGCAGTCCACCTTCAACTTCAAGAGCGGCCATGCATACTCGGTCGCTTCAATGGCGTACACGCGCACCGTTCGCACGGCCAGTTCCACCGTCTTTCCCTTTCGCGCTAAGTCATACGCGGGCCGCCCCCCAATCTTCAATGCGCTGAACACGGGCGGCCGCTGCTGAATCTCCCCGATGAATGAGTGTAGCGCGTCATCGATCTGCTCCGCGGTAGGGGGGGTGTCCACCCGCCGGCTTGCCTCTTCCACTGTCGGGTCATCGGTCGACGTGGTCGCCCCAAACTTCACCGTCGCTTCGTACCGCTTGGGCTCATCCATGAGTCGCTCGCACAGCTTCGTCGCCTTGCCGACGAGCACCAGCAAGACCCCCGTCGCGAACGGGTCCAGCGTTCCCGCGTGCCCGACTTTCGTCCCGCGCGGGAGCAGTCGTTTGACCCGTGACACCGCCCTTGCCGACGACATGCCCGGCGGCTTATCGAGATTGATCACTCCTTCGAGCACGCCGTCCTCAAACGAAAAACGCAGAAGGAACTCCTTCTGCGTGGTGTCATTCTCAAAATGATTGCTGGCTTGTCACGCGGCGGGTCGGGTCTCGCGCGGCATCGATCGCGTGCTGTCGTCGCGCTCCCATACGCTCTCGTTCATCGCCAGTTTCTTACGGGCCGAGTTCTGGGCGTACGCATAGACGAACAGGAACGCGGGCACATGCGGCCAGAGCCAGGGGCGGAGCAGCACATGGCTCCAGACGCCTTCGTACTTGTTCTGATCGTTGGCGTTCAGGTCCGGTCGGGCCTGGGCCAGCTCCAGGTTGCCATAGGTCCACCGGGTCTTCACCTTCAGAAGATCGCTGAAGGTCCCGGGCATGTTGATGACGGAGTAGCACCCTGCCACCACGCGCCGCTCGGAGGGGCGCGAAAGGTTGCGGACGAATTTGTCGTCGGCCGTCAGCGTGGGAAAATCGACGAACCGCGAACGAAGCTTGCCGTCGATCGCGTAAAACCCGCCGCCCATGATCGCCTTGCGGACATAGGGCAGCGATCGCCACAGCCGGTAGTAACCGGCCAGGAACGGGTTCCACCCCTTGTAAATGTGCCGGGCGGTCGGGGCGGCGACGTGGCATTCGGGATCCTTGAACGCGTCGGCCACCATCTGCAGCGCGTTGGGGCTGAGCTGGATGTCGGCGTCGAGATAAGCACGGGGAAAATGCCGGGCGGCGCGATCGCCGAGGTTGAGCGCATGGCACTTGCTGCCGATCGGCGTCTCGATCACTTCGATCGGGCCGGCCACCGTGCGGGCGCGGGCGGCCGTGTCATCGGTGCATCCGTTGGCCACCACAATGATCTGCAGGGGCCGATCGACAGTGCTCGCCAAGAGCGATCGCAAGGTCTCCTCGATGACACTCGATTCGTTGTGCGCTGGGATGATGATGCTGAAGCCGCTCATAGGTGTCTATATCATATTATCGCCAAACTCTCCTGCCTCTATCAGGGAGAATGGTAGCTTTCTTTGGCCCCGTCGCCAATGGGAGAACTTGCTACAACGGCCGATGGATAAAAACAATGCAAGCAGTTGTCCTTGTGCAGCTTATGAAGTTTAGCGATGCCGACGGTGCCGTGGTTTTTTATAAACTTTGCCGTCCCGGCGAGGCAGCCGGCGCCTGCGGTTTGACCAAGTTGACGTGGAAGACTATTCTGCGTCCTTGAAGCGTCTTATCACGATCTCACCACGTTCCGAGCACGCGCCCCGCCGCTTGGAACGACCGCCCTCTCAGTTTTTCCTGCCGGACTCATCCATGCGTCGAATTTGTCATAGCGGCCTTGCCGGTAGTCCGATAGCCCGGACCCGTCGGGCCATTGGGGGGTCGCTTTTTGGTGTTTGGCCGCCGGGGCCTCTGACTAGCGAGTGATTCTGTGACCCACTCCTTGGACCAACAGCACGACGAGTACGAGAAAAAAGAGAAGTGCGGCCTGTTTGGCGTCTGGGGTACCGCCGAGGCCTCGCAAATCTGTTATCAGGGGCTGTTCGCCCAGCAGCACCGCGGACAGGAATCTGCCGGCATCGCGGTCACCGACGGCACCACCATCAACGGCCACACCGGCATGGGGCTCGTGAGCCAGGTGTTCTCGCCGCGCCTGCTTCGCGAAGAACTCGCCGGCCCCGCCGCGATTGGCCACGTCCGGTACTCGACGACCGGTTCGAGCAAGCTCTGCAATGCGCAGCCGCTGCTTCGGCAATACCGACTCGGGCCGGTTGCCGTCGCTCACAACGGTAACCTGATCAACGCGCAGCTCCTTCGCCAGCAATACGAGGAGCACGGCCACATCTTCCAGAGCACGACCGACACCGAGATCATCGTTCATCTGCTCGCCAAGCCGACGCACGCGCAAAAGCACGACCCGCTCCCGCACGTGCTGAAGCACCTGCAAGGCGCATACAGTCTGCTGTTTCTCTTCCCCGACCGAATGGAAGCGGCGCGCGACCCGTGGGGTATCCGCCCGCTGGTGCTGGGCCGGATGCCGGGCGGCCAATGGTGCGTGGCCAGCGAGACCTGCGCGTTCGATTCGCTGGATGCCGAATATATCCGAGAGATCGAGCCAGGAGAGATCGTGCGGATCGACGACAGCGGCGTCAGCTCCCGCCACTTCGATGCCCCCGCTCCGGAAAAGGCGCACTGCGTCTTCGAGCACGTCTACTTCGCCAACCCCGCCAGCAAAATCTTCGGCCAAACCGTGCATGTGGTGCGCGAGGCGATGGGCCGGCAGTTGGCCCGCGAGTCCGGCGTCCCCGCCGACTTCATCATGCCCATGCCCGACTCGGGCCGCTCCGCCGCCCTCGGCTATGCCCGCGAGTCCGGCGTCCCCTTTGAAGAAGGCATCGTCCCCAACCGCTTCGTCGGCCGAACCTTCATCCTCCCTCATCAGGGTCAACGCGACCGCGCCGTCGCCATGAAGCTCAACATCATTCCCGACGTCGTGAGCGGGCACCGGATCGTCATCGTCGAGGATTCAGTCGTGCGCGGCACCACCACCCGATCCAAGATGCGCGCCCTGCGCAAAGCCGGCGCCAAGGAGATCCATCTTCGCGTCTCCTGCCCCCCGATTCGCCATCCTTGTTTCTACGGCATCGACTTCCCCACCAGCGCAGAGCTCATCGCCCATAACCGCACCGTCGACCAGATTCGCGATTTTCTCGAAGTCGACAGCCTCGCCTACCTCTCCCTCGACGGCATGCTCGCCTGCGTGAATCAGCCCAAAAACGACTACTGCACCGCCTGCTGGAGCGGCCATTACAAAGTTCCCATCGATAACCCCCAATCCAAATTCAGCTTCGAGCGGGACCAGCTGAAGATGTTTTGAAGAAGTTGCCGGTTGCCAGTTGTCAGTTGCCAGAAAAGCGCATCGGTCCCTCTTGACTGACAACTAACAACTGGCAATTGGCAACTGTGCAACATGGACCAACTCTGGAATCCCTCCATCCCCTGGTGGCACCTGGCGATCCGCTCCCTGATCGTCTACGTGTTCGTCCTGCTGCTATTGCGCGTCGGCGGCAAGCGCCAGGTGGGTCAGCTCAACGTCGCCCAATTTGTCGCGCTGCTCCTCATCAGCAACGCCGTTCAAAATTCGATGAACGGCGGCGACAACTCCGTCACCGGCGGGCTCATCTCCGCCGTCGTCCTGATCATCCTCAGCTTCTTCTGCGCCTTCCTCACCTATCACTCAAAGGACTGGGAAAACTTTATCCAGGGCAGCCCCACCCTGCTCATTCATCATGGCCGGTTGCTCCACAACAACCTTCGGGCCGAGTTATTGAGCGTGCGCGAGCTCAAGGTGCTGCTGCGCAAGCAGGGCGTGCATGACATTTCGGATATCGAAGAAGCCGTCCTCGAAAGCGACGGCTTCATCTCCGTCATTCGCAAAAATGATCGGCACGATGAGGGGCAGCCCCACGCGCCGGCAATTGACGATTGCCCGCCCATGGATTCATGAACGGCTAGGGGATGATGACGTCCGCCTCGATTTCAATCTGAGCGGCGGCGTCGATCAGGCGGGGGACTTCAACGATGGTCGTCGCCGGTCGAATCTCGCCGAACATTTCGCCGTGAACGACGGCAACCTCTTCCCACTTGCTGACGTCGGTAACGAACATCCGAGTTCGGATGACCTGATCCACCCGCCCGCCGAGCGCTTCAATGGCGGCCCGCACGATGGCAAGCGATCGGCGCGCCTGCTCGCCCATCGATGGACTGTATGACCCGTCTGCGTTCACCCCCACCGTCCCCGTCACCGCGATGAAGTTCCCGCTGCGCACCGCGCGCGAGTAGCCCATCTTCGGCTCCCATTTCGACCCGCTGCTGGCGCAGCGCCGTCCGGCGCGATCAGAGACGGTGATGTTGATGTCGTTGCTTGCCATCGAAGACTCCTTCGCGGCGATTATGGCGCGGAGCGTTCGTGAAAGCTACGCGCATGGCACCGCCGGGCGAAAGCATCCGCCCGGCGGTGAATTCAGATCGAGCTATCGACGCAATCAACAACCGGCCGCCCCGCGTTACGCCGTACGCGGTTTGGCGTTAGGTATAGGGATGTCCCGGTCCTCCGCTTTTGCACGAGGCGGCGCCGCCGGTTCCTCGGTCTGAATGCGCATTCCATAGAACGAGCGATATACAAATCCAGCCGTCAGCGCGAAGAACAGAACCGTCAGCACCCGGCAGACCGTGAAATACTGCTTCTCGCGCAGGTC
>JBBRIN010000100.1:0-8913 GCA_038221115.1 Tepidisphaerales bacterium | reverse complement strand
CCATTTTTTATCGGCGCGACTATAAAAATGCCCCGCGGCTGGGAAAAATGCAATTTCACCGCCGCACAGCATTCTTTTCGCCGCCGGCTGCCCTACACCGCCGGCCCTGTTTCGCCACCAATGGTTTCATCCTCCGGTCGCCATACCCCGTCGGCGTGCAGCATCTCGCACGGCCGATACCCTGCCTTGTACTCCATCGCCGCGCAACCGGCCACCCAATACCCCAAGTAATAATAGGGTACATTTATCTTCCCGGCGCGGGCAATCTCATACAAAACGCTGAACGTTCCCAACCCTCGCCGCGCTTCAACCGGATCGTGATAGAAATAAACGCTGCTGAGCGACGCCTCGGACACATCGCAAATCCCCACGCCGATGAGCTTCGCCGCCTCGTCACGATAGGCGAACTCCACCGTCTGCACCGGCGAGTCATACAGGAACTCGACAAACGACCCCCAATCCTCCCCCTCTCCCGCTTCCCCCGGCTTGCCGTGCCATTGCTCCTGGTATCGCCGATACAAATCAAACTTTTCCGCCGTCGCCTCTGGTTCCCCTACCTCGACGGAGAGGTCCTGATTCTTCCGCCAACACCGCCGTTGCGATTTACTAGGCTCAAACGTCTCAACCGGCACGCGAATCTGCATGCACGCCCGGCACCCCGCGCAGATCGGCTGATACAACAACCGCCCGCTCCGCCGAAACGCCGCGTCCATAAACCGGTGATAGACCCCCGCCTCCATCGCCCCCGACACCCACAGCGCCCGGCTCATCGCCCGCCGCCCCGGCAGATACGGACAATCATGCTCCCCCAACGTCACCAGCGACACCCGCACCGGTGGCGGATGACTGGGGTACGGACACGCGGCGACACCATCCATGCCGCGATTCTACCTCGGCGCGCCATTCTCGTTTTCCAACCATTTGACTAAACTTTGTTCATGCTCCGACGCCTGCCACTCATCTTCACCCCGCAGCCTGAAGGTGGTTTTACCGTCACATCCCCCGCTCTTCCTGAACTCGTCACGGAGGGCGATACCCTCGAAGAGGCGTACGGCAACGTCGCCGATGCGCTCGCGGCCGTCCTCGAACTGTACGCCGAGCAAGGGAAAGCCGGCCGTCGGGCATCGATCTCCCTGCCTCCGGCGAGGTCGTCTGGTCTGATGCGCTGGTGGAGCTCGCGTGAAGTACCGGGAGATTGCACGAAAACCATCAATGCGGCATCGGAAACTTCCCGGCGAACTCCGCAACCTCGCGACGAATCTTCGCCAATTGCCCCGAATCGTCCTTCGACAGCAACGCCCGGTCGATGAAGCCGGCGACTGTCGCCATCTCAACTTCCTTGAGCCCGCGCGTCGTGAGCGCCGGTGTGCCGAGGCGCACCCCGCTCGTCACCTTCGGCGGGCGCGGGTCGTTCAGGATCGCGTTCTTGTTGCAGATGATCCCTGCCGTCTCCATCGCCTTCTCAGCATCCGCCCCGGTAAACTGCGCGTTGCGCGCCCGCAGGTCCACCAGCATCAGGTGGTTATCCGTCCCGCCGCTCTGGAGCCGGTAGCCCAGCTTCGTCAAGGCATCGGCGAGCGCCTTCGCGTTTCTCACGATCTGATGGGCGTACTGCTTAAACTCGGGCTTCAGGTCTTCGCCAAAAGCCACCGCCTTCGCCGCAATGATGTGCATCAGCGGCCCGCCCTGGCTACCGGGAAACACGCTCCGGTTGATGTCCTTGTTTAACTGCTCGTCGTTCGTCAGGATCAGCCCGCCGCGCGGCCCGCGCAGCGTCTTGTGCGTCGTCGTCGTCACCACGTGCGCGTGCGGGAACGGTGACGGATGTGCCCCTCCGACGATCAGGCCCGCAATATGCGCCACGTCCGCCATCAACAGCGCCCCCACCTCGTCGGCGATCTGCCGAAACTGCGCGAAATCGATCGATCGCGGGTACGCGCTGTATCCGCAGATAATCACGCGCGGTTTCTGCTCCTTCGCCTTCGCCCGCACCGTGTTGAAGTCGATCGTCTCGGTCTTCGGGTCCAGCTCATAAAAATCCGGCCGATAAAAAATCGCCGATGCATTCAACTTCATCCCGTGCGTCAGATGCCCGCCGCTCGACAGGTTGATCCCCAGAAACGGGTCGCCGGGCTTCATCATCGCCATGAACGCCGCCAGATTCGCGTTCGCCCCCGAATGCGGCTGCACGTTCGCAAACCGGCACCCGAACATCTGCTTCGCCCGATCGATCGCCAGGTTTTCGATGTCGTCGTAAAAGCCGCATCCGCCGTAGTATCGCGCGCCCGGATATCCTTCAGCGTATTTGTTAGTCAACACCGACCCGGCCGCTTCCATCACCGCCGCCGATACGTGGTTCTCGCTGGCGATCAGCTCCAACGTGCTCGCCTGCCGGGCCTCTTCCTGTTTGATCAACTCTGCAATCTTCGGATCGACTTGGGCCAAGGTCATTTCATGCCTCCAAAAGCGAAGTGCGGGATTCTATCGGATTGGCGGCCCTGCCGCGACCCTTCCCTTCCACCGGTTCACCGAAGTGGAGTTGACGTCACCCGCCTCCCAAGCGAACCTACCCTGATGCCCGACACGCCGCCTCTTCGCGACTTCATCTATCTCGACAGCGACCGCGTGCGCTCGCTCGCCGCGCAACTCGGCGTCGACATTTCCGCGTCAACGGATCGTCAATCCGCCGAGCGCGTCTTCCTCGCCACCGAACCCACCCTCCTTTCCCGCGGCACCGGCGCCCCGCTCAGGCTTGACCCCTCCTTCGATTTCACCAAATGGACCGCCGACGGATTCAACGACGGCCAGATCATCCTCGCCGGCGGCGTCGTCCGCCTCATCGACTTCACCTGGCTCGCCGCGGCACTCGGGGGGCTCCCCGCTGTCCTCCGCAAGATGAGCAAGATCGAAATGGCGGCGCTCCGCAACAGCCCCGAAGGTCAGCGCATGAGCAAATCTCAACTGCAGGCGAAGAGCACCGAGAATCAGGCGGCCATCGCCAAGGTCGAGGAATTCAAGGTCGAAGAACTCGGCGACGTAGTTCGCGGCCTATATGGCGACATTGTCCGCCTGAAAATACGCCCCAGCGCCGACAACCCGCGGGCCGTGCTCATCGGCTCGGCCTACGGGAACTATTTCTACGACTCGCCGGCCGCGCTCAGTCAAAAGTATGGGGTCGAGGTGAATGCCGGATGGACCGTCCTCGGGCAACTCAACATGCCGAATCTCGTCACCGCATCGCAGCCCAGCCCCCCCGGCAATCAGATGGAAGATTCGTTCGAGCAGATTGCCATGCTGATGAACAATGCCTTTCGCGTGGCCAACGCACCGGCATTTCCTGCCTTGTCCTTCACGCCGATCGCGATCTACCGAGGCATTCAGTGACGTGCGCACATCAAACGCGAGCGCGGCGATCGGGGATCACCCGCCCAGGATCTCTTCCGATTCGATGATCTTACGGCAGAGTTCCGCCAGGCTGACGCGCCGCTTCTGGCTCTCCTGTTGAAGCCGCCGGTGGGCTTCCGGTTCTTCCAGGTTTGATCGCTTCATGAGGATGCCCTTGGCGCGCTCGAGGAGCTTGCGCGTCTCGAGCGTCTGCGACAGGTGTTCCTTCTCCAGCCGTAACACCTCCTGGTCCTGAAAACGCTGCACCGCGACCTTGATCTGCGCGGCCAGCGCCTCGGGGCTTGCGGGTTTGATGAGGTAACCGAAGACCCCCACATCGCCGGCGCGGTTGATCAGCTCCTGATCGGAGTACGCGCTGAGGACGATCATCGGGCACCGCCGCTCCTTCAGCAGTTCTTTTGCCAGCTCCAGGCCATCGGCGTCGCCGAGCCGAATGTCCATGAACACGAGCGCCGGCTGCTTCTCGCGGTACATCGCCCGCGCCTCCGGTACATTCGCGGCCTGCCCCACCACCACATGCCCCATCTTGGTGAGCTGCGCCCGCAGGCCCATCCCCACCATCGTTTCATCTTCCACGATTAAAACGCGCAGCGGTTCTGCGCCTGCCGCACCCGGCTCTGCTCGCGCAGACGCGCCACGTCCTACGACTTCAGTCATCTGATTCATTCCTTTGCTCCCCGGTTTTGCCCTTCGAGCCCCTGGGTGGCACTGCACTCATTGTAGACCAGCCGAATGCACCGCGTAAGCCCTTAGCTCAATTGGCCGGTTTCATCGGGCTTAATGGGCATCTCCACCCGCGCCACGCTGCCCCCTTCGCCCCGATTGAGCGAAAAGCTGCCGCCCAACTCGCGCGTCACCAGTCCGTCGACCAGCAGCAATCCCAGTCCGCCGCTGCCCATTCGTTGCGGAGGCAAAGTGCCTCGCTTCCCGCTGCACTTTTCACCCGACCCGCTTGTCCCGGTCAGCACCGCCCCGCTCAAGACCTCCGCGCGCGCCAGGCGGGGCGAACATTTGGCTTCGTCGATCACCTCCAGCACCAACCGCGGTCGGCGGCCGTCCTTCCCGTCGGCCGTCTCGGTGCGCCCGCGAATCGTGACGGTGCCGCCGCAGCAACTGACGCCGTGGATGATCGCGTTGTAGCACAGCTCGTGCAGCACCATCGCCAGGCTGACCGCCTTGTCGGTCCGCAGCATGACGTCCACCTCGTCGAGCTCGACGCGTACCTCCACGCCCGGCGGCTTGGCCACCGACAGCGACGGCAGCATCTGTGCCACCAGCTCGACCAGCGCCACGCGCTCCATCCCGCTGCTGAACAGATCGTGCGCCCGCGCCATCGTGCGTATGCGGTCGATGGCCCGGTCCAGCCACTGCCGCGCCACCGGCGACAGCTCGGGCTCCTCCAGCGACAGCAACGTGATGATGCTCGCCAGGTTGTTCTTCACCCGATGGTTCAACTCGCGCAGCAGCATGGCCTTCGCTTCGGCGTCGCGCCGCGTCTGGTCCAGCAGCTGCGCATTCTCGACCGCCGCCGCGGCGCGCACCGTGAACAGTTCCCCCAGGTTTAACTGCTCCTGCAGAAAAGGCCCGCTCGCCCGGCGAATCAGCACGAGCATCCCCATAAACTCCCCGCCCGTGCGCAGCAGCGGCAAATACGCCACCGACCCGACATCCAGTTGATCCCGAAACGCCGGATGCACTCCAGGGTGGTTTCGGGCATCCTCGACCACCAACATCCGCCGCGTCGCCTTCACCAACTCGCCGTTGGTGCCGCGCCGCGTAAAGGACTTGCCGACCAGCTCGGCGCCATGCGGCTGCGTCACCGCCGCCACCAGCACCTTGTCGGCGTCATCCGCCGCCAGATTCACCATGCACAGATCGACATTCAGCACTCCCGGCGCGAGTTCCGCGATCATCTGGAGGGATTCGCGAAAGCTGGACGCCTGATACACCGCCGCGTTGACCGCGAACAGCGCCTCCCGCTGCTCGAACAGACGCTGCTGGTTGCGCATCGCATCCGCCATCCGCGCGTACAGCTCGCTGTTCCCCAGAATGACGGCCGCCTGGCTTCCCAGCAGCTTCGCCAGCCGCCGTTCACCGGCCGTGAAGCGGCGCGGTTTAGAGCTGCTCAACGCCAGCAAGCCCAGCTTCCGATCGCCCACGCTTAACGGGATGAGGATCATTGCCACGACCCGAAACGCCAGAAGGACTTCAGGATTTACGTCCAGCGCTTCGCGCGACACATCTTCCACGAGCAACGATTGACCGCTCGCCAGCAACCGGCTGCACAGCGGCAGGCGCGACAGCGCAAACTTAATCGGCGGGTCGCGCGGGACATCGCCGGAGAAGGCCACCACCTTCAACGACTGCGTTGCGCTATCCAGCAGTGCCACGCCGGATCGGTCCATGCCTAATAGCTCTCGCGCGGCTGCCGCCAGTTGCCTCAACACGTCAGGCGGTGAATCGATGCGCGAGCTAATCGCGATGGCGATTTCATTCAGCTCTTCCAACGCCCGCAGGTGGCCGACATCGGCCGCGTCCCGCAGCGCCTGCCCCCTGAAGGCGTGAAATACCAGCGTCGACACCAACCCCGCGATGACCACCCCCACCGCAAACACCCACCCCGACCCCACGGCTCCTATGGACGCCTGCCCGAAAGCGGTCCACACCGCTGCCGCCATCAGCATCAGGAACGTCCCGGCCGTCGGCAGCAGAATCGTGTGCCAGGACAATCCCCGTGCCCCACGATCCACATCCTCCTCCACGTGCCGGCGCTTGCGCCGCGCCGCCGACACATCTCACCAAAAGCAGCGAGGGGTCGCAACCCTCGCAGGCTGGCGACCCCTCGCATCAATCGCATCGCATGAAGCCGACTTATTTCATCTTCGCCGTCGGGTTTGCCCCGCTCGTCGGACGAATGGCGTCCTTCAGGTCCGTGATCAGCCCATCCAGATACCTCAAGTTGATGACCGTCTTGTCGTCCCACACCAGCCCCATCTTCTTGGGATCCTTGCTCTGAATCACGTGTGTATATGGCTTGTTCGTGAGGTCCTTCAACAATGAATCGAGCTTAGTGAGCGCCGCGATCATCTGCTGCACCTGAGGCCCGCTGGCGGTCGCTGACCAGGTCCGGATGTGGGTCTCTACTTTCTCCCAGAACGGCTTTACTTCCAACCCATGCTGAACGCGACTGAACAGATCCTCCAGCCCGCCGGCGACCGATTCAAATTGCGTGGCCGGCAGGCGCGCGTACAGTGCGTTGCGGTACTCGATGATGTACGTGTTGGCTGCGTTGAACCGGTCCAACTGCGCATCGAAGTCTTTATTCACCACGATGTCGTTCTTGGGATTGGATGCACCGGCTTTGAACAGCGCTGCCTGAAGTTCCTGGTGGCGCAATCCCGGGTTCGCCGCCAGCTCAGGCGCGCGACGGTAAGCGTTATAGAGACGAGGCAGTTGTTCTTCCGTCAGCGTCGCGGGCAGTCCCGACATCAGTTGCCATTTCACGTAGGCATCGATCGGCGGCATGTTATTCACCTGGGTCTCCAGCGTCGCCAGGATCACATCCGGCGTCACTCCGTCCGGAACCTTGGTGTCGCCGCTGAAGTAATCGCTCTTCTCGCGAAGCCCGGTGTTCTTCCCATCCTTCATGCCATTTTTGGCTTCTTTGGTCAGCGCATCGATGGAGGGCTTCAGCAAGGCCATCACCTTCGGGTCAATGGTCGCCGGTTTCCCGGGCGTCACCTTTTTGGCGGTCGCGGCGCCCGATGGCGTTTTAGTCTCCGCCGCGCCGGCAGGCCACGCCACGACACCCGCCGCCAGCGCCATTGACGCCAACGTCATCCCCACCCGGACCCCGAAGTGCTTGGCCATGAGCGATTCTCCGCGTGTGAAAGATCAACAAGCTGCGCCCGGCCGGAGCGGCCGTAAGCGATCGATTGTACCCGCACTGCCCGAACAACGGCTAACCAAATAACGCTTCCCGGAAACTACTTCTTCATGTCCATCTTGCCCGCCCCGCCGGCCGACCCATTCGCCACCGGCGGGCTGGTTCGGGCCGCATCCTTCAGGTCCGTCACCAGTTCATCGTATCCCTTGGGCTCAAACGCCCCCTTCGAGTCCCACTTCATCCCCTTGGATTGCTTGTCTTCGAGCCAGATCACCCGGTAGTACGCTTTGTACTTCTCGCTCTTCACGGTGCCGATCACCTTTTGCACGCCCGGGATCAGATAACTGATCTCCCGCGGGTTTGCGGTGGTGCTCCAGGTCTTGAGCTTCTCCCGCACATTATCGTACATCGGCTTCGCTTCGGTCGCCGTCTCGACGCGCGCGTACAAGTCCTCCAACTCCGCCGCCAGTGCGAACACCGTCGGCGGCAACCTCGACTTCAACTCGTCGCGATATTTGAGGATTGGATCATTGCTGGCCTCGTACTTCGCCAGCATCTTCTCGAACTCCGCGTTCACCGGGTCTAATGCCTTGCGGTTTTGCATTCCCACGTTTGCCAGCTTGGCCTGCAACCCCTGATGGTCCAGCCCTGGATTGGCCAATGGCGCCGGCGCAGCACGATAGGCGTTCAATGCCCGCTCAACCATTTCCGGCGGAAACGGCGACGGTAACCCCGAAAGCATCTCCCACTTCACATACGCATCGACGCGCGGATCAGTCGACATCTTGTCCAAAAGCGCCGCGAGGAACATGTCGGCCGTAAGCCCCTCCGGCAGCTTCCCACCCTCAAAAAAATCCGATTTCTCCCGAAGCTTGCCTGGGCTCTTCGGATCCTTCGGCGTAAACGCCTCGCGCCCCTCCTTCAGCACCGGATCGATCGCCTTCTTCACCTCCAGAATGTCCTTCGCCGACACCTTCACCACCGCCGGTTTGTCCCCCTTCGCTTTACCCCCGACGTCAGCCGCTCGCGCTGGAACCGCCGCAACGAGACATAACACAACAATGAAGGCGAGTGGGACGAGAAAACGTTTGGGCATCTGAGGCTCTCTCCGCCGATCGCGGTTTCGAGGACGAGGGCGAAACGGTAGCGATAACACCCACCCGGATAACGGCCGGTTCACTGGTTCATTAGACCCCGGCTGGCGTTGTCATGGGCATTGTACTTTCCCCGTGCGCCAAAAAACGAGTGGGAACTGAGTTGTAAGGTGCCTTTCTGTCAAAAGATGCCGCCGTCATGTGGCCGGTTTGGAATAGCGCAACACTGCACTCAAGTCATGGGTTGGCCACGACATAACTATTTGCAGTGCGGCTGAACCGCCGTCGCGATCACACCCCCGCCAGCGCCACCGCCGGCTCCCGCTTCGCCTTCTCCTCATTCTCCGCCAGCAGTGCGTTAAACTCCGACAGCTTCGCTTCGATGACGCGCGGCTGAATCAGCTCATTGACAACCACCTCCTGCGTCTTGAGGCCATTGCCGGTGATGCTGATCACGATCGATTCATCCTTGGGGATCCGTCCCGACTGAATCAGCTTGATCGTGGCCGCCAGCGTCGTGCCGCCGGC
>JBBRIN010000099.1:0-8913 GCA_038221115.1 Tepidisphaerales bacterium | reverse complement strand
GAGCACGTTGGCGCGGCGCTAGCGGTGACGATCCAGAATCATCGTGGGATCGAGAATCGCTTCCGGCGCGGCGTCCCCGTACGGGAGTGGGGCGGCGATGAGGTCAGCAGGTTGAATCGGCGCATCGGCTGCCGAACGCATTTCCTGAATGACGCCCGTCGAGTCGGTGGGGCCCGCCGCGTCAGGTTCTACTTCCCGAGAAACGATCCGCTTGCGTCGCCCAAACCACGGCGACGGGGTGGACCCTCCGTCCGTCGGTGGCGGCGTCGGGGCACTGGGGTCATTCGTGTTCATGCGGCGGGATTGTCGTATTCCACTTCGCCCAATGCCATGCGAAGGCCGCGGCTGCTTTGGCTTTGGACGTAGAGCAGGATGATAATGGCAATGCAGGGAAAACCTATAAACCGAGCCCAGCGCAGCGCGGCGAACTCGCGGCTCCTCTCAGTAGTGTTGAAGCGCGCACCGTACGTTTGGTCCGTTAACTCGCCCCACGTTGTCAGAACTCCCGGGATGAGAATGTTGTAGTTTTGGTAACCCGCGGTGCCGGCGCTGGAGTGAATCGGGCTGCTGAGCAGGGATTGCCACGGGAATAATAGAACCGCGAGCACCAGGCACCAGATGTACGCTGAAGTGACGCGCGATACGCCAATCAAACGCCCCACGAGCATGATTTTGACGATGAGCAGCAGCACCATCGCGAGCACAAGAACCAGTGCAATGCCCATGAAGCTGGTCAGAGCGCTGACGTATTCCAGAGATTTGGTGACGTTCAGGCTGTGCTGCGTCGGCTCAGTGGTGGCCAGGGACGGCGAATTCACCGCAGTGGTAAAGAGCTCCGGCTTCAGGCGCAGACCTAGAAAAATCGCGATTTGCGCAAGCAACGTCAGAAGCAGCAGAAGAAACAGCCATTTTCGCGCGCGCCGCGCGGCCAGCATCGCATCGGCGTAGTCGGCGGCGGTAGCGATCGGAGAGGTTGCCATGCCGATTGTGGTAACGGAAAGAATCGAGACTGGCAAATCCGCCCACTGTTCCCGTCACCGACTTGCCATGCCAAAATTATCGCGCCGGCGAAAAAAATCCCGCGGCGACCTTCGGATACCAATCCCGGATGATCAGCGGAATCTTGGCCGCCGTTTGAATGACGACAGCCGCGGGCAGCGCTGGCAGGTCCTCCGCGCGAAATGTCGGTGCATGCTCAGACAGCAGTTCTCTCGCTTCCGGGCTCGACTCGCGGAGCAGCAGCATCTTTGCCACCTCGCGCAGGTCTTCCGTCTTCCCATCGCCCGCGTCCACCATGAACGACAGCCACGCCGCCGGTCCGCTTACCTTGCGCCGGATCTTAAAGTCCGCGCTGAGCGACAGGCCGTGCGCAGAGGTGTCCGCTGGATCTCCCTCCGCCAGAAAGTCCCGGAACTGGCGGGCAATCAAATCCACACGTTCTCGGACCACCTCGTTTCGCGCGATCGTGGGCGCGCCGGTCGAGGCATTGACGATAACCAGGTTGAATTGGACGAAAGGGTCCATGGGCGATTGTAGGCGTTGCCTGCCGGGTTGGGGGGATGGGGGCGGTTTAGGGGGTGGAAGCTAAGTAGGGGGGTCATCCTGACGATGAGGGAAAAGAGCGCTGCGGACCAGCCGATGCGCCGCGGCATGATTATGGGTCGTCGCATCGAGACGATCGGCGTGGACAAGGGACATTGCCATGGCAGAGAAGGCGAAAAAAAAGGAGGCGGCGCCGGAAAAGGGCGCGCCCGACAGGGGCAAGGACAAAGACGCAGGCGAAAACGCCGCCAAGGGTGGTGGTCTTTTCACCAAAACGCCCGTGCTGCTCGGCATTGCCATGATACTCGAAGCCGTCGTCCTCTTCGCGGGATTTAAATTCCTGGGCGCAGGCGCAAAACACGCCAGCGGCGCAGAAGTTGCCGCGGCCGACGGTGCTGATGGCCACGGTGACGCCAAGCCCGACGACCACGGCGGCGGTGTCCACGATGCCCCAGCAGGTCACGACGAGCATTCCTCCGGCGGCGCCGCCAAGCCAAGTGGCAAAATCGACAAGAAAAGGAAGGTGGAAGTGCCCGTCGTCGACTTCCGCGCCCCCAACAAGCAATCCGGCCGTACTTATCTATATGATGTCGCGATCGTCATCTCCGTCAGGGCCGATGCCGAGGAAAAAACCAAAGGTGTTCTGGCCGAGCGGGCCGCCACCATCAAGGACCGAATTCGCACCATCATCGCTCAAAGCGACCCGGAAAAACTCGGCGGCGGCACCGAGCCGGGCCTCGAAACCCTGCGCCGCCAGGTCAAGTATCAGCTCGATGAGATCGTCGGCGAGGGAATCATCGATGAAGTGCTCGTTCCAAGATGTATTCCTTTTCCCGTGAATTTATGAAAAGGGTTGTTACAATGCCGAGCCGAACCACGGGGCATGACGCCTCGTAGGGGCTGGCTGGGGGTTGCGGCAGGCCGGTGCCGGCTCTGGATGAGCCGGCGGCGATCAGCCGCGTAAAAGGCAGACGAACGATCAGGCGTGCGGCCAAGGATGGTGAAGCATGTCCGAAGAAAATCCCAGTACCGGGCCAGGTTCTACTGAGGGCGGGGCGAGTTCCATCGATCAAAATGCCATCGACGACCTGATGAACCAGGTCATGGCCGAGGCTGCGCCCGACGCCCGCAGCGGCCCCGCCACAGCCACCGCCGACCCCATGGCCGGCATCGACCAGACGGCCATCGACGACCTGCTCAAGCAGGCCAGCTTCGACGACGCCGCCACGGCCGCCGGAATCGATCCCGCCGCCGACGCCAGCGATTTTAAAATGCCCGATTTCCAGCAGGTCATGCACGATGCCCAGGCGTCGAGCATCGATCTTCTGCGCGATGTCGATCTCAATGTGAAGATCGAGCTGGGCCGCTCGCGAATGCTCGTCGAAGACGTGCTGAAGCTCGGCGAGGGATCGGTCGTCGAGCTCGACAAGCTCGCCGGCGACCCCGTCGACGTCTTCGTCAACGAGCGCCTTGTCGCGCGCGGCGAAGTGCTGGTGCTCAACGACAACTTCTGCGTGCGCATCAATGAGATCGTCGCGGGCGTCAGGGAAGAAGGCCTGTAATGAACGGCGGCTCGCCTACCAGATCGGTGCAGCGGCGGTATCTCGCATCGCACATCGTCGCGATGTCGACCCTGCTCGCGCTCTGCGCCGGCCGCGCCTTCAGCGAGCCCGTCATCGCAAAGAGTGAGAGCGAGGCAAACAAGGGTATCGTCGTCAATTCAGGGCCCGCCGGCCCATTCGAGCAGTCGGACATTCGCCGCGGGGCCATCGCCAACGCACCCACATCGCGCGGCGCCAGCGCCGCGCCGTCAACCAGCCGATGGGATATCGCCAAGGTCCCCGCCGCCCTTGGTGCGGTCATTCTTCTGATCTTCGTCTTGCGCTGGGCCGGCAAAGGGATGCTCCCCGGCGGCGCCGCCAACAAGGGATCGCAGGCCATCCAGCTGGTGGCGCGCACCGCGATCGGCCCCAAGCACCAGGTCATGTTGATTCACGTCGGAAGGCGCTTGGTCGTGATCGGCGCTGCCGGTGGCGGAGAAATCAGCTCCCTGTCCGAAATCACCGAGCCCGATGAGGTGGCCGAAGTGTTGGCCCAGATCAAGGCCGGATCGGGCATCGTGAAGAACTTCAAAGCCGTCTTCGGGAAAGCCGGGTCGGCGTATGACAATCAATCTTCTGTCGCCTCAGACGAGCCAGACCCGGAAGCAGCGCCCCCAAAGGGGGGCCCCGAACTAGCCGGCCTGATGGATCGCGTGAGACGGATGGCCGAGAAATTTCAAGGCACGTAAGCCGGAACCTGCGATGAGAACGGATGCTCTCGTCATTCCGATGTGGTGGCCGCGCGTGATGGCGGCAGTCGCGATGCTTGGCGCGATGTGGTGGTGCGCCCTCGCCGGGGCACAACCTACAGGGGGCGCGAGCGCGCCGTCGCTCGGGACACCCGCGCAATCTTTGCCGATTCAATTACCCGACTTCACCAAAAAGGAAAACCTTTCCTCCGCGATGCAGCTCGTCGTGATGCTGACGATTCTGTCCCTCGCGCCCGCAATCCTGCTGATGATGACCAGCTTCACGCGCATCGTCATCGTGTTATCGCTCCTGCGGCAGGCCCTGGGCACCCAGCAACTGCCCCCGAACCAGGTCCTGGTCGGGCTCGCGATGTTCATGACCTTCCTCGTGATGGGGCCCACCTGGCAGCGCATGAACAATGATGCCATCAAGCCTTACATGGACGGCACCATGGATCAAGCCACCGCCCTCACCGCCGTCCAACAGCCGTTGCGCGATTTCATGGAGAAAAACATCCGCGCCGCCGGCAATGACGAAGACGTGCTCCTTTTCACTGACTTTCTGAATCAGACCCCCAAAAAATGGGAAGATGTCAGCACCCTGACCCTCGTCCCTGCCTTCATGCTTAGCGAGTTGAAGACCGCCTTCTTCCTCGGCTTCAAGGTCTACCTGCCGTTCCTCATCATCGACATGGTCATCTCCGCGGTGCTCATCAGCATGGGGATGATGATGCTGCCGCCCGTGCTCATCTCGCTCCCATTTAAGTTACTTCTTTTTGTTCTTGTGGGCGGATGGCACTTGATAACGAACAGTTTGATGGGTAGTTTCGTAACGTGACGTAAACAAAAGCTGCGCGCCTTCCATGGATGGAAGGATTTGCGGCGCGGGACGCGAGGCTCGACTTGCAACCCGTGATGAACGCGGAACAGTCAATCCACTTGACCGTTACCCGTGGCACTCAAGGAAGGGTGGATCAGCATGGACCTCGCTCAGGCCTGCGATCTCGTTCGCGAAACACTCCTACTGGCGCTGCTGATCTCCGCCCCGATGCTCATCATCGGCCTGGTGGTCGGCGTCGTCATTTCACTCCTCCAAGCCGTCACCCAGATTCAGGAACAGACGCTGTCGATGATCCCCAAGCTCGCCGCCATGGTGGGCGCTGCGATCGTGCTGATGCCCTGGATTGGGCACCGGCTGATGGAGTACGCCACGCACATGTTCAGTGAAGGAATGCACCCGTGAATTCCACCGTCCCATTTGCCCGGATCTGGCGAACGCTCTTTGGCAATCGAATCAGAGCGCGCGTTGGCCGCTGACACAGGGTTAGAAAAAATGCCCGTGGTTTTGCAGGAAATGCCGACGTTCGTGCTCGTCTTCTTCCGCGTCGCCGGGCTTGGCTTATCCGCGCCGCTCTTCGGCAGCGCCAAGATCCCCCGCCGCGTCAAGCTGCTGCTCTCGCTGGTGCTGGCCTTTGGTCTGTCGGCCAGCGTCAAGCCCGCGCAGTTGCCCGCCACCGTCTGGGAGCTCACCGTCGGCATCGGCGGCGAGCTCGCCTTCGGCCTGGCGATGGGCACCGCGCTCAGCCTCACCTTCATCGCCGTCAACTGGGCCGGTGAAATCATCGGCCAGCAAATGGGCATCAACCTCGGCGAAGTCTTCGACCCCGCCTTCGGCAAGCAAGGCTCCCTCGTCGGCGACCTCTACTTCATGCTCACGCTGGTCATCTTCCTCCTCGCCAACGGCCACCACGAAATGCTCAAGGGTATCCACGCCAGCTTCGACGCCCTTCCGCTGCTCAGCGTCGGACTGACCCGCAATGTCTTCGATCTGCTGATCGGGCTGCTGACCGCCTCGACAACGCTGGCCATCAAATTGGCCGCCCCGATGCTCCTGACCATGGTCCTCGTCGATCTCGCACTCGGCTTCATCGGTAAGACCATGCCGCAGGTCAACGTGATGTCCGCCGGCATCTCGATCAAGACCGCCATTGGCATCGCCGTGCTGCTGGCGAGCCTCACGCTCACCAGCGAGACGGTGAAGGACGCGTTGATGGATTCGATGGAGCACGTGCAGGACGCCTGGAGCGGTAACTCATTGATGAACTGATATGGCTGAAGACTTTGGAGACAAAACCGAGGCGCCTACACAGCGAAGACGCGAAGAGGCGCGCGAGCAGGGCAACGTCGCCTGCAGCCCGGATCTCACCGCCGCTGCATTGCTGCTGGGCGGTCTGGTCCTGCTCAACTGGACCGGAAGCGGGTTGCTGAAGGCATTGGCGGAGCTGGTGAGCCAGATGCTCAGCCAGGCGTCCCTCGCGGCCGTGAATCCTGACGATTTTGGCCGCGGCGTGCTGTGGAATCTGGCCGGCATCGCCAAGGCCCTCGTCCCGCTCCTCGGCGGATTGGTCGTCGTCGCGATCGTCGCGAATGTCGCGCAGGTCGGCTTTCACCTGACGCCGGACAAGCTGATGCCGAACCTCGGCGCGCTCAACCCGCTGAAGGGATTCGGCCGCGTGTTCAAAGGCCGCGGTGCGATGCACCTGGTGATGGGCGTCGCCAAGATGACGCTCGTCGCCATGGCGGCGTACTCCGCCATCCACGGCCGCATCGAGCAGATCGTCACGGTGCAGGCGCTGTCCTATCTGCAAGCCCTGAAGCTCGGCGCGGAGCTGGTCTATTCGATCGGCCTGCGCGTCGGAATGCTCCTGCTGGTGCTCGCCCTGTTCGACTACGCGTGGCAGCGCTGGCAGATGGAGCAAACGCTCAAGATGACCAAGCAGGAGGTCAAGGACGAGATGCGGCGAATGGAAGGCGACCCCAAGATCAAGCAACGCCGCCGCCAGATCGCCAACCAACTGGCACAGAAGAAGCTGAAGAAAGACGTGCCCACCGCTGACGTGGTGATTACCAACCCGACGGAGTTCGCAGTGGCCCTCAAGTACGACGACGACGCGATGCACGCCCCACGAGTGATCGCCAAGGGGCAGGGCCTGATGGCCAAGCGCATCAGAGAGCTCGCCATCGAGGCCGGCGTCCCCATCCTCGAGCGCAAGCCCCTGGCCCGGGCCCTTTACAAGCTCGTCGAAATTGGCCACGAAATTCCCGAAGAGTTCTACTCCGCCGTCGCGGAGATCCTGGCCTACGTCTACGAGTTGAGCGGAAAGGCAAAGCGGAAAGTGGCGTGATCACAGGATTGTCTTGTAGAGGCACGCGGAAGGCATTTAGGCGATTCGAATCATGGCAGCGGTAGCGGTTAACCCCATCTTCGCAAGGCTTCACGCCAACAGAAACATGTTGCTGCCGATGGCAGCCATCGGCTTGTTGCTCGTGATCCTGATGCCCCTGCCGCCGGCCGTCCTAGACTTCCTGCTCATCATCAACCTCACCCTCAGCGTGATCGTCCTCGTCACCACGATTTACGTGCAGAGCCCCCTGGAGTTGGCCGTCTTCCCCTCATTACTGCTCGCCACGACGATGTTTCGCCTCGTGCTTAACGCCGCCACGACGCGCCTCATCCTCACCGTCAACGGCAACAGCCAGACCGCCATCGCCGGCGCCGGTCACGTCGTCGAGGCTTTCGCACAATTCGTCACCGGCAATTCGCTGGCCGTCGGCGTGATCATCTTTCTCATCATCATCATCATCCAGTTCGTCGTCATCACCAAAGGCGCCACCCGCATCTCCGAAGTCGCCGCCCGCTTCACGCTCGACGCCATGCCGGGCAAACAGATGGCCATCGACGCCGACCTCAATGCCGGCACGATCAACGAAACCGAAGCCCGCCGCCGACGCGAAGTGATAGGCCAGGAGGCCGACTTCTACGGTGCCATGGACGGTGCCTCCAAGTTCGTCCGCGGCGATGCGGTCGCCGCCATCATCATCACCATCATCAACATCCTCGGTGGTCTCTACGTCGGTATGGTCGAAAACCACTGGGATGTGATGGACTGCCTCAAGCTCTACACCAAGCTCACCATCGGCGACGGCCTCGTCAGCCAGATCCCCGCCTTCGTCACGTCGCTCGCCGCCGGCCTAATCGTTACCCGCTCCAGCACCAAGACCAACCTCGGCGACGAAATGATCAGCCAGGTCCTCGCGCAGCCCCGCGCGCTGGTCATTGCCGCCGCCTTCCTAATGCTCGCCGCCCTTACCAGCCTTCCGAAGCCCCCATTGCTGATCGTCGGCGCCTGCTGCGCCGCGCTCGCCTACACCCTCAACAAGAGCGACCGCCAGAAGGTGGCCGGTAAGGCGCGCGACGAGCGCGAGCGCGTCGCCAACGAGAAAAAGGAACCCGAAAAAGTCGAGAAGCTCCTCGAGCTCGACACGATGGAGCTCGAAGTCGGCTACGGCCTGGTCCGCCTCGTCGACACCACCAAGGGCGGCGATCTGCTCGATCGCATCAGCATGATCCGCCGCCAGATCGCCACCGAGCTTGGCATCATCGTGCCGCCCATCCGCATCCGCGACAACATGCAACTCGGCGCCAACGACTACATCGTCAAGATCAAGGGCCAGCGCGTCGGTCGCGGCGAAACCTACCCCGAGCAGTTTCTCGCCATGGACAACGGGGCCACCAGCGGCCCGATCCTCGGCGCCACCCAAACCACCGAGCCCGCCTTCGGCCTCCCCGCCTACTGGATCACCGAACCCCAGCGCGCCCAGGCCGAGCTGCTGAATTACACCGTCGTCGAAGCCACCAGCGTGTTGGCGACCCACCTGACCGAGCTCGTTAAATCCCACGCCTACGAGCTATTGACCCGCCAGGAGGTCAAGAACCTGATCGACAACCTCAAGCAGCGCACCCCTGCCTTGATCGAAGAAGTCGTTCCAACCCAGATCAAGCCCGGCGAGCTGCAAAAGGTCATGCAAAACCTGCTCCGCGAGCGCGTCCCCGTGCGTGACCTGGAAACCATCCTCGAAACGCTCGGCGACTATGCCGCCCGCACCAAAGACCTCGAGGTCCTCACCGAATACGTGCGGAACGCGCTGGCGCGCAACATCTGCAAACAATACGTCGACGATCAGGATCGCCTGTGGTGTCTCACGCTCGACCCGGCTCTGGAGGATCTCATCAGCGGCCA
>JBBRIN010000098.1:0-8916 GCA_038221115.1 Tepidisphaerales bacterium | reverse complement strand
AAGGCTTGGGCGCCAGTCACCAGACCGGATGGACTGGGCTGGTCGCAAAGCTCATAGAACAACACGCCGTTCAAGAGCGCGCACCCGCTCCTGAGTTGGCGGCGGAGGGACCGAAGCCGATGGTGCATGAGGCAGGCCATGGGTGACGCGCTGTCACCCACGGCCTGGTCATGGATTTCCCTGTGGCCCCGCTTTGCAGCTATGAGGTCGTTGACGCCGCCTCCTCAGCCGGCCGTTTGCGCAAGCTGATCGAAGCACCCAGCGCCAACATCAAGAACGACCCGAGTACGGCCAGAAGACCCCAGTGCATCGGCGTCTCCGGTACTGCCCTATAGAAGCCGCGATAGATCGCCCTGGCCAGCGCCAGCGCGTTCAACTGCATCTCCTGCACTGAATTGCCGAGCGTCGCGGCAACTGTCGCGGCCGCGGCGATCTGGATGGCGATCAGGTGCCGGTTCTGGAAAAATGCCATGATCATCACTGCCGCCGATCCAATCAGCGAGAGGCGCAGCGGCGACGCAAGGTGCGAGCCCGCGTGTACCATCAGCTCCAGCGGATACGGCAGCGAGACGAGCACCGCCAGCACGGTAAGAACACATTGCGTGGTGGTGAGGAGCCGCCGTCCGAACTCGCCGCGCCATCGCGAGAGAAATACCGCAAGGCCTAGCAGCGCCGGCGCGGCGTTAGCGGCGTGAAAGTGAACCCAGTAGACGCGGTTTGCGCCGCAGAGGTGTACCAGCAGCGACACAAACGGCAGCATCAGGTATAGCCGCCCGCTCAGCGCCCACATCGCCGAAGCGCTGCGTAGGCGATCCGCAGGCTTGCGAAGTAAAACGGTTCCCGCGACGAGCAGTCCGCCTACGAGCCACCAGGTCCCATAGAGCGTGATTGCCGACAGTGCGCCGGGCTGCCGATGATGGCGGGATAGCTCTTTGAAAGCTCCGGCCATAAAAAAAATCGCCGCCATCTGCGCCGCGACATACACCCACTCGGGCGGCGTGAGCCGCAGCCGCAACGTGCGGATGACGACGCCGATTTTCACCAGTGCGAGGACGAAGCACAGTCCGTTGATCCACGTGCCCCACCGCAGGTTCGCGGTGAACAGCTCGGCATTGAGGAACGTCAGATCGATGAGGAACAGCGCCTCGATTGACAACAGAATCCATCCGTCGCGAACCAACCCGCGCCGCGTGATCAGGTACAGGGCCAGCGCGATGACCATCGCCTCATAGGCGTTCAGCACCCCGATCAGCAGCAACAGGTGCTTGAGGTCCCCCGGCATTAGTTGCAGCGCCGAGAGGATCACCCGCACGCCGGCGAACATCATCACCGCGCTGAGCAGGTAAAACGGATTGCGGTCTACGATGAACCGCCAGATGGGAGAACGACGCGAGAGCGGCGCCCTGGGCACCGCCTGCGGCATGTTGCCATGCGCATCCATAAGAGCCTCCGATCAAAAAAAAAAAGGGGAAAAGGGATGAAAGGTGGGGCGGGAAAAACGCCCCAATGATATCGAGAGGGGTGGGAGGGAGTGACGAAGCTCGGTGGAGCTGCCGATCACAGGCGCGATTATGGCCAGCGCGCAAGCGGGGATGAAAGCGCAAAGTGCTTGTGAATCGGGGCACAAACTCGGGGCGCGGCGCGGACCCGGTCATTTCGCGTTTCCACCCAATTGCAGAAGTTTGAACGATTTACCGTTCTCGCTATAATCCCCCCCGGCCGTGGGTCTCGTTGTTGGGTGACGTTCAATCCCTCCCGCTTTTGCCGACGGCCGTTGTAGCATCTTGAGACTGACCAGCGCATCGAGCAGGCCCACAGGGAAAGGAGCCGCAGTCCATGCCCGAAGAAACGCACGTGATCCGCGGGATCAATTGGCGCGAGACGTTTCCGTTTACGAACATCTTCCGTTCGTTCCGCGTCGCCATTCACCCGTCCAAGCTGATCCTCGCCCTTCTGGCGATTCTCCTGATCTACATTGCGGGCAGGCTGCTCGATGGGATGACGCCGGCGCAGAGTCGCGGCATTCCCAATGAGATCGAATATTACGAATCGTTCCGAGGCAATAGGCTGATCGTCGACGAGAAACTGGCGATGCCGCCGACGGTGAACGCCATCGCACGAAAACAAGTTGAGGCCAACGGGTCCTTCACGGATTTCCGGCGCGACGCCCGCCAGGAGATGGAAAAGGCCTACGTCAAGGGCCTGATGGGCATGGGGATCAAAGGCGACAAGGATAAACCCGTAACGGAGGACGAGGCGACCGAGGCGGCCAAGAGCGGCAAGTATCTGGACACCATCAAAGACAAGATGGTGGAGGAACGTGACAAGCAGGTGAAGCGCCTGAACGAGCGTCACGACGGCGAGCACGGCGAGAAGGACGCTGCCGCAAATGGTTATTTCGGTGCCGCGCACGCGGCGTGGGACGCGTACTTCGCGGCCGTTGACAGCGCCGAAGCACAAGGCCGGGACGTCCGCGATTCCGCGGACAAGCTCACCGATTCAAAGGCGCGCGAAGACGCCCGCAACAAGGCCAATGACGATGAAGCCAAGGCTATCACGGCTGCAAGAGAGAAGCGAGACAAGAGCCTGACTGACGCAAAAAACGCCGCAAAGACGAAGTACGATGCTCTGAAGGGGGAGGACAAGGAGAAGGAAGACGCGCGGCGGAAGGAAGACAGGAAAAAGGTCGAGGACGAGTACACGCGAAACACGCGCGTCATTTACGGAGACGTCGCCGAGGGTTGGGAGAAGGCCCGCCACATTCGCGGCGAAGGCCTGTACGACCAGTTCATGGACTACGAGATCGGGCGCGTGAACGACGTCGTCGGCGCGGTCTTGTCCAACAATTGGATGGGCGGCCTTACCCCCGAATCCCGCGGCTTGGCGCTGGGCGGGTCTCCGGGCGTGTTCGCCTCGGCGCTCCGGTTCTTCGTCATCGGACCGCGCTGGGCCGTTGGCCAGCATCCCGTTTACTTCACGGTCATGGGGATTATTTTCCTCATCGTCTGGGCACTTTTCGGCGGGGCGATCGCGCGCGTCGCTGCCGTACACGTCGCTCGGGAGGAAAAGCTTTCGATGCGGCAGGGACTGCGTTTCTCCAGCGGCAAGTTCCTCAGCTTCCTGTTTGCTCCGATCATTCCGATCGCCATCATCATCTTCGTTGGCTTGATCGTTGCCCTGGGAGGTTTGCTGCTTTATGTCCCGTTCGTCGGGCCGATCCTGGTGGGGGTCTTTTTCTTCCTCGCCCTTGCGGCCGGCTTCGTGATGACCCTCGTCGCTCTCGGCACGTTCGGCGGGCTGAACCTGATGTACCCCACGATCGCCGCCGAAGGGTCGGATAGCTTCGACGCGATCAGCCGCAGCTTTAGTTACGTGTATGCCCGGCCGTGGCGCATGCTCTGGTACACGGTGGTCGCCATTTTCTACGGCGCGATCACGTTCGTCTTCGTCCGCCTCTTTATCTGGTTGACGCTGGCCTTCACCCATTACTTCGTGGGCCTGGCCCTCGGCCGGACCACGGATGGCGAGCAGAACCTGTGGGGCGCGATGTGGCCCGGATCGACGATGTGGCACCTGCCGTACCACGTTGACTATATTTCGCTAAGCTTCGGCCAGCGCGTCGCCGCGTTCTTCGTCGCGTTCTGGGTCTTTCTGGTGATTGCCTTCCTGGGCGCGTACCTCATCAGCTACTACTTCTCCTCGAGCATGGTGATTTACTATCTGATGCGTCGCGAGGTAGACGCCACCGAGCTGGACGATGTGTATGTCGAGCAATCGGATGATGATTTCGCCGAGCCGATGACGGCCGTTCCCAGCGGGGCCCCCGGTGTACCGGTGGGACCAGCGGCGGCGGTCGAGACGACTACGGTGACGCCAACGCCAGCCGTTTCGCTACCGCCGCCGGGCGAAGGCGCTCCGCCTCCGTCTGGCATCTGAGCGGTCGAACGAACCTTGTTTTGCAGGGGCGACGCTCCCGTCGCCCCTCTTTTCGTTGGCCAGACTATGCAGGACCGACTGCTGCAAATCGACGCTCGTTCCGTCATCATCCGCGCCGCCAGTGTGGCCGAGATCATTCCCCTGCGGCACCGGATTCTCCGCGGCGGCTTGCCGATCGAAGAGGCACACTTCAACGGTGACGCCGCTCCCGCGACCCGTCACGCCGGCGCATTTGTCGATCAAGATGCCATCTGCTGCGCCAGTTTTATGTTCAACTCATGGGAGGGCGAGCCGGCCTGGCAGCTTCGCGGCATGGCCACGGATGATGGCTACCGCGGTTTCGGCGCGGGTACAGCCGTCCTGGAGTTTCTGACGGCATGGGTGCTTGACGAGCCGCATTTGGATCGCCCGGTCAACCGTTTCTGGTGCAACGCGCGGGTGCCGGCCCTGGGGTTTTATCAAAGGCAGGGGTGGCAGATCGTCTCGGAGCAATTTGATGTTCCGACCGCCGGCCCGCACCGGAAAATGGTCAAGTTTACCTAAGTCGTCACCTCAAGCGCCGGCCGGCGTTCGTCCGATAACCCTTTCATGAGTGCTGACGCAGCCGTGGAAGAAATGCTTGGAAGCGCCGGCCGCCTGCGCATTCTTACGGCGCTGGCAGCCGGCGGGCGTCAGGAATTCGTCCGACTCCGCGGCAGGACGCAGCTGACCGACGGCAACCTCGCCACGCACACTCGCCGTCTGGAAGCCGCTGGTCTCGTGGCGATCGAAAAGACCTTCTTTGAGCGAAAACCGGTCACCCACCTCAGCTTGACCGAAGTTGGCCGCGCCGCATTGCAACGCCACGCGAACGACGTTCTGGCCGCGCTTGGAATGTTGGAAGGTGCCGCTGAGCACGCTGAATCGGCCGTGGCAGCCCTGGCTGCGGTCGAGTCGGCCACCTCGTCTGACGATGTAGATGATTGGATCGATTGACCTTATTACATGACGCCCTCGGGGGTTTACCGACCGCGGCAACGTGGTGTGCTACGCACCTGCGTGAACTTTCGGGTATGTTTGCTTGGCTGGGGATCGAAGAAAGATTACCCTGTTACGCTTGGAATCCCCCCGCTGCCCGCGCCTATGATGAGTCAGGAGCGCGTTTGCCTGTACCCGTTGAAAAGCCGTTAATTGCCGTCTGGCAGGGACTTATGTATGCCGACTGAAACGACTGAGATTGAGTCTCTGGCAAATAAGGAATACGAATGGGGCTTCGTCACCGACGTTGACGCCGACGAGGCGCCCATGGGTCTCAATGAGGAGATCATTCGGTTTATCTCCAAGAAAAAGGACGAGCCGCAGTGGATGCTCGACTGGCGGCTGAAGGCGTACCACCACTGGCTCACGATGGAAGAGCCGCATGACTGGCCTAAGATCCAGTACCCCCACATCGACTATCAGAAGACCATTTATTATTCGGCGCCGAAATCAAAAAAGCTGAGCAAGGAAGAGCGCGACGAAACGCTCGCCACTTTTGAAAAGCTCGGGGTCCCGGTACACGAGCGGGCCCGGTTGCTTGGCGACGAGACACCGAACATCGCGGTCGACGCGGTGTTCGATTCGGTCTCCGTCAAGACGACGTTCCAGAAGACCCTTGCCGAGAAGGGGATCATCTTCTGCCCCTTCAGCGAGGCGGTGCAGAACCACCCCGAGCTGATCAAGCAGTACATGGGATCGGTCGTCCCCTACTCTGACAACTATTACGCCACGCTGAACAGCGCCGTGTTTACCGATGGGTCATTTGTCTACATCCCCAAGGGCGTCCGCTGCCCGATGGAGCTCAGCACTTACTTCCGGATCAACGCCAAAAACACGGGGCAATTCGAGCGCACGCTCATCAGTGCCGACGAAGGGGCATACGTCAGCTATCTTGAAGGCTGCACCGCGCCGATGCGCGATGAGAACCAGCTTCATGCGGCGGTGGTTGAGCTGGTGGCGCTTGAAAACGCGACGATCAAGTACAGCACCGTGCAGAACTGGTATCCCGGCGACAAGAACGGCAAGGGGGGCATCTACAACTTTGTCACCAAGCGCGGCGCTTGCCGCGGTCGCGCCAGCAAGATCACCTGGACGCAGGTGGAGACCGGCTCGGCAATCACCTGGAAGTACCCTTCGTGCATCCTTCAGGGCGACGAAAGCGTCGGTGAATTTTATAGCGTCGCGCTGACCAACAACCGGCAGCAGGCCGACACCGGCACGAAAATGATCCACATCGGCAAGAACACCAAGAGCACGATCGTGAGCAAAGGGATCAGTGCCGGCCGGGGCCAGAACACCTACCGGGGGCTCGTGAAGATCCTCAAGGGCGCCGCGCACAGCCGCAACTACACGCAGTGCGACTCGCTGCTCCTCGGTGATAAATGCGGGGCCCATACATTCCCCTACGTCGAAGTGCGCAACACCACCAGCAAGGCCGAGCACGAGGCCAGCACCAGCAAGATCGGCGAGGATCAGCTCTTTTACTGCAAGACCCGCGGCGTGGCGCTCGAGGACGCGGTCAACATGATCGTCAACGGGTTTTGCAAGGAAGTTTTCCGCGAGCTTCCGATGGAATTTGCGGTTGAAGCTCAGAAACTATTGGGCGTAAGCCTCGAAGGGAGTGTCGGCTGACGTTTGGCCGCGCGACGTCATGCCGAAGAAGATGAGGGAGTTGAAGCAGATGTTGCGTCGCGCTGGATGGGCTCAGATTCCCGGCGGCAAAGGCAGCCATACGAAGTGGTTGCACCCGCGGGTGCCTCGAAAGGTCATCCTTTCGGGGAATGACGGTGAGGATGCGAAGCCCCCGCAGGAACGCGACGTCGCTAGAGCGGTCGAGGAGTCAAACAATGATTGATACAAACGGCGCCAGGACACCTCGTTACACGGTCATCATTCAATGGGACGAGGAAAGCAAAAGCTACGTGGTTTCGCTTCCGGAATGGGGTCCGTATTGCAAAGCGTATGGCGCTTCGTACGAAGAGGCGGCCCGCAACGCCCAGGACGTTCTTGAACTCCTTGTGGAGGACGAAACATCCTTGCCTCAACCTCAGTTCTTCCATTACCCGGGAGCATGTGCGGTAGATTTGCCTGATTCGTCCGTCGGCTCCGCCGATAAAAACGCCGCGCCACAGAAAACAAAACAAACCGCCTGAACAGAGAGCCACAAGAAATGCCCCTCTTAGAAATCAAAGACCTTCACGCCCGCGTCGCCGCTCCCGGCGGCCGCGACATCCTCAAGGGCGTCAACCTCGCCATTAACGATGGCGAAGTTCACGCCATCATGGGCAAGAACGGCTCCGGTAAAAGCACCCTCTGCCAGGTCCTCGCGGGCCGCGAAACCTACGAAGTCACCGGCGGCTCGGTCACCTGGGACGGGAAGGATCTGCTTCAAATGTCCGCCGAGGAGCGCGCTCGCGAGGGTGTCTTCCTCGGCTTCCAATACCCGGTCGAGATTCCTGGCGTGAGCACGAGCTATTTCCTCAAGGCTGCCGTCAACGCCATCCGCAAGCACCGCGGCGAGCCGGAACTCGACGCGATGCAGTTCCTCACGCTCGTTAAAGACAAGATGAAGATGCTGGAGATGGACCAGAGCTTCATGAACCGCGCCGTCAACGAGGGTTTCTCGGGCGGCGAAAAGAAGCGCAACGAAGTGTTCCAGATGGCGGTCGTCAACCCGCGCCTCGGGCTGCTCGATGAGACCGACAGCGGGCTCGACGTCGACGCCCTTCGCACCATCGCCGCGGGAATCAACAAGCTTCATAATCAGGATGCGCACCGCGCCATCCTGCTGGTCACCCACTATCAGCGACTCCTCAATTACGTCGTCCCGGATATCGTTCATGTGATGATCGATGGCCGCATCGTGAAAAGCGGCGGGAAAGATCTCGCCCTTAAGTTGGATACCGAGGGCTACGATTGGGTTGAAGAAGAAATGCAGGCCACCGCCTGAGCCTGTACGAACAGTGGACCGCCGCCATAACCGCCAAAGACAACCGCCTCCGGAGCCCGTAAGATGTCACCCGTGGCCGAAGAACAATTGACCAAGCACCCGCAGCAGGGCGACAAGCGCGCCGCGTTGTCCAGCTTCACTCAGTTTGCCGATCACGACGGTGTGCCCGCTCAACCGTGGCTGGAGGGCCTCCGCCGCAGTGGCATCGCCCGCTTTCAGAAAGTCGGCTTCCCCGGTCGTCGCGAGGAAGCGTGGCGCTTCACCAACGTCGACCCAATCACCAAAACGACGTTCCGTCTCGGCGACCTTGACGGCCCCGACAATGGCGCGCTCGCCGTCGATCACTTCACGCTAGGGCAGGAGGCCTCCGTCGAGCTGGTGTTCGTTAATGGCCAATACGTCTCACGCTTCTCCAGGCACGGCAAGCTGCCGCGCGGCGTGAAGGTCGCCAGCCTCGCGGCCGCGCTGGATGATGACTCCGAGCTGATCGAACGGCATCTCGCCCGCTTCGCCACGGTGGACCAGACGCCATTCGTGGCCCTCAACACCGGCTTTCTCCGCGACGGCGCGTTCATCCACCTCCCGAAGAACGTGACGGTTGAAGGACCGATCCACCTGGTGTTCGTCTCCACCGCCGGGCATGATCCGTCCGTCTCGCACCCGCGCGTGCTCGTCGTCGCCGAGGATAATTCGGAGGCCACCATTGTGGAGAGCTACGTCGGCAGCCCCGCTGCCGGCGCGGGCGTCTACTTCACCAACGCCGTCACCGAGATCGTCATCGGCGCCGATTGCCGCATCGATCACTGCAAGCTGCAGCAGGAGAGCCTGACCGCGTATCACATCGCGACGATGCAGGTGGACGTTGGCGCGAAGAGCCGCTTCGTCAGCCACGCCGCCACGGTAGGGGGGCGCCTGACCCGCAATGACCTGAACGTCAAGATGAGCGGCGAGTACGCCGACGCCACCCTCAATGGCCTTGTCCTGCTCGGCGGCACGCAGCATTGCGACAATCA
>JBBRIN010000097.1:0-8979 GCA_038221115.1 Tepidisphaerales bacterium | reverse complement strand
GTAGCGCTGTTGTTCGTCGTCGCCCGCCACACCTCATACGCCGTCGCGCCCGATGACGCCGCCCACGTCACGTTCACGCGATCGCTGAACGTGCCATCGCTCGCCGTCACCCGGCCCGGCGCCGCCGGCACCGCCGTCGCGCCCAGGTTCAGATGCAGCGTGACGGCCCCCGAGACGCCGCCGTAGCCGTCCACCGCGATCTGGTACGTCGTCCCCGCCGCCACCGCGAACGACACTTTGCTCGTCGTCGTTCCACCCGACGAGCTGTCGTCGTTCGCCGCCACCTGCGTCAAGCCATTCACGCTCGTCCCGGTGTACACCGCGAGCAGCGTGTCGAACGGGCTCCCCAGGGTATCGATCGTCACGCTGCCCGCCGACGGCGCCGTCCACGTCCACCAGATAGATTTCCCGCCCGCGTTCCCCGCATGGTTCGGCTCGCCCGCTTCCTTCGTCGCCCCCACGTTCGACCCGCTGACCGTCGCCGAGCTACCCGAGATCGTGACGCGATTCGCAAACAGGTCGTTTGACGTCGCAACCGCGTTCACCGTCTGGGTCAATCCCGCCGACGTGCTTCCGACGAAATTCACATCCCCGCCATACACCGCCGTCACCGTGTGTGTTCCGGTCGACAGACTCGTCGTGGCCGCGCTGCTCGCCGTGCCATTAACCAGCGTGACAGGTCCGCCGAAGTTCACGCCGTCGATCACAAACTGCACCGTTCCACTCGCGACGCCCGCTCCGGGCGCCGCCGCCGACACCATCGCCGAAAACGTCACCGGCTGTCCCGCGCTCGCGGGGTTGGCGCTGGATGTCACCGCCGTCGTCGTCCCCGCCTGATTCACGGTCTGCGTCAACGTCGAAGACGTGCTGCCGGCGAACCGCGCGTCGCCCGCGTACACCGCCGCCACCGAATGCCCGCCCACCGCCAGTGAGCTCACCACATTGCTCGTCGCAACACCGTTCACCAGCGTCACCGCCGCGCCCACGTTCGCCCCGTCAATCTTGAATTGCACCGTGCCCGTCGGCACGCCCGCACCCGGCGCGACGGCCGAAATCGTCGCCGTGAACGTCACCCCTTGTCCAAATCGTGACGGGCTCACGCTCGATCCCAGCGCCGCGCTCGTCCCCGCCAGGTTCACCGTCTGGGTCAAGGCGGGCGACGTGCTCCCCCCAAATGTCCCATCGCCAGAATAGACCGCGGTGATCTGATGACCGCCGACGCTCAACGTGCTGTTCACCGCGCTCGTCGCCGCTCCGTTCACCATCGCCACCGGCGAGCCAAAACTCACTCCGTCAACGACAAACTGCACCGTCCCCGTCGGCGTCCCCGCTCCGTTCGGCGTCACCGTCGCCGTAAACGTAACGCCCTGCCCGCTCACCGATGGCGTTCCGGACGTCGTCACACCCGTCGTCGTCGACGTCACGATCCCGCTCACACTCTGATTCACCGCCCCCGAGGTGCTCCCGACAAAACTAATGTCTCCCCCGTAAACCGCCGTGACCGAATGCGCTCCCGCCGACAACCCGCTCGTGCTGAACGTCGCCTGCCCGCCCGCCACCGCCCCCGTCCCCAGCGTCACGGCCCCATCCATGAACGTCACCGCCCCCGTCGCGGCGCCGGCGCCGGGCGACACCGCGGCAACCGTTGCCGTAAACGTGACCGATTGGCCCACGCTCGAAGGATTCACCGATGAGCTCAATCCCGTCGTCGTCCCGGCCTTGCTGACGTTCTCCGACACCGCGGCGGACGTCGATGCGATGTCATTCCCATCGCCGTTATAAACCGCCGTGATCGAGTGCGATCCCACCGCGAGCGAAGACGTCTGGAATGTCGCATTGCCCGTCCCGTCCACAATCGAGCTTCCCAGCGCCGTCGCCCCATCCTTAAATGTCACCGTCCCCGTCGCCACGCCCGATCCCGGCGACGTCACCGTTACCGTCGCCGTCAGCGTCACCCCTTGCCCGAACACGGCGCTCGGCGCGCTGCTTCCCAAACCCACCGTCGTCCCGGCTTTAGCCACCGCCTGTGTCAGAGCCGAGGATGTGCTTCCGGTAAAGCTCGTCCCGCCGCTCGTGTAAACTGCCGTGATGGCATGATTTCCCACCGCCAACGAGCCGATCGCCGCGCTGGTGGCGATCCCGTTCACCGCCGTCACCGGCGTCCCAAAGTTCGCTCCGTCGATCTTAAACTGCACCGTCCCCGCCGGCGTCCCAGCCCCCGGCGCTATGGGCGCAACGGTCGCCGTAAACGTCACCGACTGGCCAAACACCGAGCTCGCCGACGGCGTCGGCACGCCCAACTGCCCCTGCGCATTCGTATCGAGCGTCGGAACCGTCGCCGACGCGCCCAGCGGCGTCAGCCCGTACATATTCTCAATCGTTCGCAGCAGGTTGTAGTGATTGATAGCGGTTGAATCGACGCCCGGCACAAACAGCCTCGTGTCGCCGTTCACGATCGTGGTAATGCTCCCCGCGTGCTGCCGGTCCACTTCATCACCCGTCACGATGAGCAGGCTGTTATGCGTCTTCGCCCACTGCACATACCCGTCCAGGCTCTGCCGCATCCATGCGTCCGCGTTCCCGCGCAGCAGGTTGTATGAGTCCGGGTCGCCACCCGCCCAGGGGAACGACTCGTTGGACCCGTGCGTGTTGTGCAGGTTGTTCGGCACCACCAGCGACACCGTCGGCAGCGTTGCGAAATCGATCGGGAAGCGCGCGAAGGTCTTATTCACATCCGCGTTCACTTTGCCCGTCCCCGCATCGGTGAACATCGCCATCGGGTTGTAGCTGCGCGTGTACAGGTCCGGGTGGTTCGCCGGGTCCGACACCGGGTCCGCCGCCTGCTGTACCTGCGACCCATCGCTCGGCAGGCTTTCGGCATAGCCGGCAAAGCTGAGCCCCGCCGTCGAGTTCAGCGATTTGCCCAGGTTAGGCCCGCTAAAGCTGTAATTGCGCGCATCATCCGTCACGCCCTGTGTCGACCCCGAATAGAACGCCAGATAATTCAACTCCCCAAGCTGCGCCGGCGTGTTCAGCCCCGTCGAGTTGCTGAACACCAGCCCCGTGTTCGCCAGTTGGTTGATGTACGGCATGTTCACCGTATCCCCGATGGCGTTCACCGCCCGATCCTCTTCAAAAACAATCACCACATGGTCCGGCCGCACGATCTGCCCCTGCGTGCTCCCCGACCCGGTCGACGACGCCACCGTCACCGTGGTCGCCGCCGCGCTCACCGCCTGCGTGAACACGGCCGAAGTGCTTCCGTTATGGGTTGAGTCGCCGCCGTAAACTCCAGTAATGGAGTGCGACGCCACCGACAGCGCCGACGTCGTCAGCGTCGCCTTCCCGCCGCTCAGCGTCCCCGTCCCCAGCGTCGTCGCCCCATCCTTAAACGTCACCGTCCCCGTTGGCGTCGCCCCGCCCGCCACCGTCGCCGTGAAAGTGACCGACTGTCCGAACACCGATGGCGCCGCCGATGAAGCCATCGTCGTCGTGGTGTTCGTCAACGCATCCGTAAATGTCTCGCGCGCCACCCGCCCCGACGACGTCCCCACCGCCGTCAATTCCATCGTCGTGTTCAGATCGTCCTGCCCCACCGGGTAAGTCGTGATAAACCCCCCGCGCCGGTTCGCCGTCACCGTCCACGGCCGATGTTCCGGCGCATCGTTCGGCGTGCCGTCGATGTGCAACACCTGCAGCCGCACCACCTCGCCCGCCCGAAACCCGCTTCCCGTGATCGTCGCATTCTGCCCTGGCAGGTAGTCCCCCTTGTCCGTCATCACCACCGCCGCCGCCACCGCATTCGGATGCGCCGCCGCGCGCAGCACCTGCCGCATGTGATGCGCGTGGTGCGCATGATGCACGTGGTGCCGGGTCGCCGTCGCGACGCTCAGCAATTCGCGCTTCTCCAACGCCTCCAACTGCGGCACCGAGCCATCCTCGTGACCCGTCCGAGCGGATAGAGAACCACCGCGCATCGGCGCACCCAGATCGCCAAACGACATCCAGCACTCCAAACTGAAATAAATGAAAAGCTACCGATCACCCACTGACAGGTATCGCCCGTTACCGTAAATCCACCAAGCCTCTGACGCAAGTCGAATATGCCCGCGTCACCCCTCCGCCGTCGTAAAATGGGCATTCTCTGCCGTTTAAGGCTCGCCGCGCTGGCTCAACTATGGACCATTGCCGATAACCTCGGGTTGGCAGTGCATCCCCTTCGCACTAGAATTCACAATCTCGCGCGGCCCCCGATTCACGAGCCCGCTGCCCGAGAGAACGACGGAGCATTCGTCCGATGGACACGCAACTATTACCCGACAACGTCCTGACCCTTCAGCTCAAGAAGTTCGTCAACTGGTCTCGCCGCAGCTCCATATGGCCCCTCCCCTTCGCCACCGCCTGCTGCGGCATCGAGCTGATGGCCACCGCCTCCTCCCGCTACGACCTTGCCCGTTTCGGCGCCGAAGCCATGCGCTTCTCCCCCCGTCAGGCCGACCTCATGATCGTCGCCGGCCGCGTCACCATCAAAATGATGCCCGTCCTCCAGCACATCTACCAGCAGATGGCCGAGCCCAAATGGGTCATCTCCATGGGCGCCTGCGCCAGCACCGGCGGCGTTTTCGACGCCTACGCCACCATCCAGGGCGTCGACCAGTTCATCCCCGTAGACGTCTACGTCCCCGGCTGCCCCCCCCGCCCCGAAACCCTCATCGATGGCATCATGGCCATCCAACGCATCATCGATGAGGACGGCCTACCCCCCAAGGGCAAGCGCCGCCCCCTACGAGTCTCCGTCGAACCCAGCTACTCCCCCTCGCCCCAACCCATGCCCACGCCAATCACGGTGGGGGGGCGGGCGGTATGATCAACCGGTCCTAGCACCCCTAAAAAGGACCGGCGCGTCTGCTCTCCGGTAATCTCATGTACTACAGTAGTCGATCATGGTATATAATGGTATTCCGCCGATGACTGCATGAGAATTCCTTCCCTCCCGCCACCCTCCGCTCCCCCCGACGCCACAATTTGGCAACGTATCGTACAGTCAGACTCCGGGCGTTCCTTCAGCAATTCGTACGCGGGACGTTACCTCCATTGGGACAAACTTCGGCGTCTTCCCACCCCGTCGGGATTATCCCATACGGACTGGTGGCACCTCGTGAAGGCACAGCGCCGGCTGGTTGCTCGACCCTTGCCCCTTCGCGATTCGGTAGATCAACCATTTTACATTGTCACGCCTGAAGCCGCGCACGCTTATCTCCATAAGATCGATCGTGTCGCCGCCGGGCCTCTGACAGGATGGGACGAGTTAAACAACGCCTCCACCCGCGATCAGTATGCGGCAAGTTCTTTAATGGAGGAGGCCATTACATCCTGCCAGCTTGAGGGCGCCTCCACGACCACCGACGTTGCAAAACTGCTCCTTGTCAGCGGTCGTAAGCCTCGCGACCGCGGTGAGCAAATGATCTACAATAATTACGTTGCAATGCGAAAAATTCGCGGCGTGTTGGGTACTCCGCTTACTCCAGGGCGGATTTTCGAACTGCACCGTATTCTTCTTGATTCTGCATCAGACGCCCCCGACGCCGCCGGACGCTTGCGCCATGCGCAGGAGCGCGTTGTGGTCGCGGACGAGTACGGCAACGTACTTCATAGCCCGCCACCGGCCGAGCACCTGCCGGAACGAATGCAGTCGATGTGTGATTTTGCTAACGGTGTCACGCCCGGTTATTTTCTGCACCCATTTGTTCGCGCCATCCTTCTGCATTTCTGGCTCGCGTTCGACCACCCTTTCGTGGATGGGAACGGGCGCTGCGCTAGATCCCTCTTCTACTGGTCAGCCCTGTCTTCCGGTTATTCCCTCTGTGAGTTCCTGTCGATCTCGCGCCTCATTCGTAACGCCCCCATCAAATACGGACGAGCCTTCCTTTACTCAGAGACGGATGAAAACGATGCGACCTATTTCGTGCTCTATCATCTGGGATTGATCGACGCAGCGATCGAGCACCTCCGCGTTCATTTGTCGCAGAAGCAGGCAGCCCTGCGCGAGACTGAAGCACAACTCGGCTATGACATTGAATTGAACCTGCGGCAAATCGCTGTTCTGAGCGATGCGTTAAAGAAGCCTCAGGCAAGCTTCACCATTCGCTCGCACCAAGTGAAGCACAACACCGTGTATGAGACCGCTCGTAAAGATCTGTTTGATCTGGAGCGACGAGGCCTTTTGCACGCCGTCAAGCGCGGGAAAACGTTCTATTTCTACCCGGCCAGCGATTTGCCGGACCGTATCAAATCGGGCCCGCGAACTGCATGACGCTAAGCTTCATCATGCCCCTCCGCCTCACCCACGTCACGTTCCTCGTCCGCGACTACGACGAAGCCCTCACCTACTTCACGACAAAACTCGGATTCCAGTTAATCGAAGACCGCCCCGTCTCCCCCGCCAAACGGTGGCTCCTTGTCGCCCCGCCCGGCCCGGGCCAGACCGCTCTCCTCCTTGCCAAAGCAGCCACCCCCGAACAACTCGCCCAGGTCGGCAAACAAGCCGCCGGCCGGGTCGCCTTCTTCCTCCACACCGATGACTTTCCCAACGACTACGCAGCACTCAAATCCCGCGGCGTCCAGTTCGCCGAAGAGCCCCGCCACGAGCCATACGGCTCCGTCGCCGTCTTCCAGGACCTCTACGGCAACCGCTGGGATCTGCTGGGTGATTGATCCTGGCCACACCCTCTTTTCGCCCAGCGTTGATCAACTGAGGGCGCGCGTTCCGAGTTATAGACCCCCCTCCAACTTCTAATCGCCACCGCCTCCCAGCTCGATACGCTATCTCCAACACCCCACACGAAGGAGATTGCCATGCTGGTGTTATCCCATCTATTGCTCGTCGCCGCCGCCGATCCCCTCTCGTTCGCCTTCTGGATCGGCGGCCTCTTCATCCTGCTCTTCCTCATCACCTCCTCCGTCGGCGCGCGCTATATCCCCAACAACCGCGTCGGCGTCGTCGAAAAACTCTGGTCCGGCAGAGGCTCCGTTACCGAAGGCCGCATCCTCGCCCTCAACGGTGAAGCCGGCTACCAGGCCGACCTCCTCCGCGGCGGTCTGCACTTCGGCTACTGGCGCTGGCAATACCGCATCCACAAAACCTCCCTCGTCACCGTCCCCCAGGGCAAGATCGGCTACGTTTACGCCCGCGACGGCGAGCCGCTCCTCCCCAGCCAAACCCTCGGCCGCGTCGCCACCTGCAATTATTTCCAGGACGCCCGCGCCTTCTACGGCCAATCCACCCGCGTCAAAGGCGCCCCCGGCCAGCGCGGCCGCCAGCGCGCCATCCTTCGTGAAGGCGTCTATGCCATCAACCTCGCCCTCTTCGTCGTCATCACCGAAGACCTCGTCTATCGGCTCGAATTCCAGGGCCGCCAGGAGGTCGAAAAACTCATCGGCTGGCAAAAAGAGCTCCGCGACATCGACGGCTTCAACCCCGTCGTCATCGGTGAAGAACTCTCCGCCGTCGACCCGCTCAACGAATCCAAGTCCGTCGCCATCGACTCCATCGGCATCATCACCGTCCACGACGGCCCCTCCCTCTCGCCCGGCGAGATCATCGCACCCTCCGTCGGCAACGATGCCAACGACGGCAACTACCACAACAACTTCCAGGACCCCGAAGCCTTTCTCGCCGCCGGCGGCCGGCGCGGACGCCAATACGTTCCCCTCACCGACGGCACCTATTTCATCAACCGCTGGTTCGCCAGCGTCGAACTCACCCCCAAGACCCTCGTCCCCATCGGTTATGTCGGCGTCGTCGTCAGCTACCACGGCCCCATCGGCAACGACCTCTCCGGCGACTCCTTCCGTCACGGCGAACGCGTCGCCCGCGGCGAACGCGGCGTCTGGGAAAAACCCCTCGGCCCCGGCAAATACCCCTTCAACACCTACGCCGGACATATCGTCTACGTCCCGACGACCAACTTCGTCCTTCACTGGATCACCGGCAAAACCGAGTCGCATCGCTACGACGACAGCCTCAACTCCATCGATCTGGTGACCAAGGACGCCTACGAGCCCATGCTGCCGCTCAGCGTCGTCGTTCACATCGACTACCAGAAGGCCTCCGCCGTCATTCAGCGCTTCGGCGACGTCAAGCGCCTCATCACCCAGACGCTCGACCCCATGCTCAGCGCCTTCTTCCGCGACGTCGCTCACAAGAAGACCATGCTCGAGCTGCTCCACCACCGCGACACCATTCAGCAGGAGGCGCGCGAGGTTTTGCGAAGTCGCTTCAGCCAGTTCGACATCGAGTGCGTCGACGTCCTGATCGGCAAGCCCGACACCGCCGAAGCCGGCGGCAAGATCGAAACGCTGCTCGAACAGCTCCGCACGCGCCAGCTTTCGATCGAGCAGCTCGAAACCTTCGAGCGCCAGCGCGAGGCCGCCGACAAGCAGCGCACGCTCAGCGAAGCGCAGGCCCTCGCCGCCAAGCAAACCGAGCTCACCGCTTCGCAAGTCCAGATCCGCATCGCCGAAAACGCCGGCGATGCCGACCTGGCCCGCGCCCGCAAGATGGCCGAGCAAAAGGTCGTCGAGGCCGAAGCCGACCTCGCCCGCTCGCGCCGCGCCGCCGAGCAGACCGTCGTCACCGCTACCGCCGAGTCCCAATCCCGCATCCTCGCCGGCCGCGGCGAATCCCAGCGCGCGCTCCAGATCGGCCTCTCCGAGGCAACGGTCCTTCTGCGCAAGATCGCCAGCTTCGGCGATCCCCGCCTCTACGCCATGCAAGCCGTTGCCGAGCAGCTCTCCAGGAGCCAGCAGCCCCTCGTCCCCGAGCGCGTCTTCATGGCCGGCGGCTCCGGCGCGTCCGATGGCAACGGCTCAACCAACGCCGGCCAGGGCATGCTCGGCCTCCTGCTCAGCATGATGGTCGCAGAAAAGAGCGGCTTCGCCCTCTCCGACGCTCCCGAGCTGACCAGCTTGAAGGACTTC
>JBBRIN010000096.1:0-8991 GCA_038221115.1 Tepidisphaerales bacterium | reverse complement strand
ACCCGGCGTCCCCGCCGGCGACCCGCCCGCCCACGAACCCCGCTTCGGTTGCCGCGAGCCCCCTGGACTTCAGGGTCACCACCATCGCCGGTGAGCCGGCCAACCTAGCGGACTACAAGGGGAAGGTGGTGTTGATCGTGAACGTCGCCAGCAAGTGCGCGTACACGCCGCAGTACGCCCACCTGGAGTCGCTCTATGAGCGGTACCGGGACAAGGGGTTTGTGGTGTTGGCGTTCCCGGCCAACAACTTCAAGAACCAGGAGCCTGGCACGAACGCTGAGATCAAGGTCTTCGCCACCTCAAGGTATCACGTTACCTTCCCGCTGATGGCCAAGATCAGCGTACTGGGGGACGACAAGGCCGCCTTGTACCACTACCTGACGGACAAGCAGACCGCCGGCGACTTTGCGGGCGAGATCGAGTGGAACTTCACCAAGATCCTGATCGGCCGTGCCGGGACCGTCGTCGCCCGATTCCCGGCCAAGGTGAGCCCAGAAAACCCCAAGGTGGTCGAGGCGATCGAGAAGGCACTTGCGCAACCGGCTACCCAGGCTGCGGTGCGTGCAAAGCCGGCAGACGGAAAGTAACCAGCGGATAACACGACTTTCAACGACTCCTGCGTGGCCGGGCCGCCAAAGCATTTATGCTGTTAAGGATCCCCATGGACCAAGCACAACTTACTATCTCTACCTCAAGCCCAGATTTGGAGCGGCTGTTCCTGTTCGTTTGCGATCTGCGTCGCGGTGACTTCTCCGCACGGTTGCCTGTGGAGGGGGCCGGCCGTTCAAAGGAGATCGCCGTGAATCTCAACCGCTTCTGCCAAGACATGGCCTCACTTACTTCGGAGGTCGCTCGCCTCGCCGACGAAGTCGGCGTGCAGGGCAAGCTTGGGCCGACAGCCGATGTGGTCCTTCCGCCGGGACCCTGGCGGCAAATGGTCGAGACCGTGAACCTGCTGGTCTACAACCTCACGGCTCAAATTCGCGACCTGCGCGCCACCGCCACCTGCATGGCCGAGGGTGACTTTTCCCGCAGAGTCACGGTCGGGTGCGACGGGGAGATGCTGGCGCTGAAGGAAGCAATGAACGTCGCGTGCGACCGCTTGCGTGGCCGAGGCGACATCCCGGGTGGCGTCGTCGGACCCCCGGAATCTACGGCCGGCGCAGCGACAATCGGAGGATGAGTCAGATGCCGACGACCCAGCTCGGTAATGCCGCCGTCACCGATCGCAGTTGCTTTCGACTTCGAGTGCCATCAAGAGGTGCGGCGGATTCCCCGCGTGGACAGGAGCGGGGACCGCTACGCTAAATGTCTCCCCGGCAACGAACGCGGGTCGAAGGGTCGCACGCTCATTTACAAGGTCAAGCCCGATGTTGACGAGGTCGAGGACGTCTATGACTGGTATTCGGGCGAGGTTTATCTCGCGGGGACTAGCCAAGGCACGCTCGTCGTCCGCGTGTCCTCCGGGTTCAGGGACGGCGAGCCGAAACAGGAAGACCTTGCCGTAGCTCTCTATCTCCGTGGCAGGTTGCTGAAGGAACACTCGGCGCTTGAATTGGCTAAGGAGGGCAGGCGTGTAGAGCGCAGTACATCTCACTACCGCTGGTGCCGCCGCGTGATCGGCTACACTTGGCTGACCTCTCATCAGGCGAAGGTGCTCAAGTTCGGCTTCGCAGTGGAGACGGTGGACGGCCGGTTGCTATGCTTCGATGCCTGGAGCGGGGAACTGCTGGACGGATGGAAACCGGAGCACGGTAGCGGGGAAAAACCTCTCTTCAACTGAAACTCGCGAGATCGAGTTTGACAATCCTGAAACCGAACGGAGCGGTTCGCACTCGCTTGGCGTGAAGTTGTACATCCTTTTGTCACGGGCCCCGCGACGGAGATCCTTACTGGTTAGTGAAAAGAGCTCGCCCAGCGGCCCTGAGCGTCGTCAGGGCGGTCTTGATCCGCCGGTAGTACTACTGGAAATGGCTCGAAATCCTGTCCAATTCCACGCAATAGCTTGCAAAGTTAAAGAGCGCGAAGTACCTTGTTTTCTCGAGGATTTCTGCTGGTTTCAGCTACTTCAGACGTGCTTCATAAGCCCAAGGTCACAGGTTCGACTCCTGTCGCTGCTATTTCATCCGCCCCCAAGCTTCGGCTCAGCCGGGGCATTTTGTGTCGTCATGCCCGCGATCTGATTGCATGCCTCATCGACGTTGCTTTCAAGAGGAAAAACGACTCTCGATCCATCGGCGCGGTCAAAGCCGATCGCCTTGGCGCTTCCCGGCAGGCCGTTGACGGTCCGAAAAAAGCGTTGGATCGAGACGATTTCACTATACGGGATGTCAACACGGCGTATGAGGAAGCGCAGCCACACGCCGTGCTCGCGAACTTCGAGCACGGTAAAGGCAAGCCGGCCACCCCAAATCAGTAAGAAGAGGGACGCAGGAACGCCGACCAATGCGAACGGCGTTCCGATGTTTTGATCCAGCGCATAAAGCCATGCCGACAATCCGGCCAGTACCGCTGCCGCTGCGAAGAGCACGATCGCTTGAATGCGCGACGTTCGAAATGACGAGACCAGGGTGCCGAGAGAATCGCTTTCCATGTCTTGAATCGTGCGTCGTTTGAGTCGCTTGTCAAAGTTGCTCATGAATGACCGCTAAGGCTGCCAGCAGCGTATCCGCTCGAGCGCTCCAGTTGTGGCGTTCCACGCCATAGTCGACATCAGGCTGGGGGTTCGCCATGGCGGTTGCCAGAGCGTCTGCGAACGCCTCTGGAGTGGGATCGACATACGTGGCCGCATCGCCCAGCACGCCTGGCACCTCCCCGACGCGACAAGTAATGATCGGGCGGCGTGCCTGTGCGTAAGCATAGGTCTTGGCCGGGCATCGCGACAGATTGCCGATCGTCGGACGAATGGGGAACAGAAGCACGTGCGCGTGGCGGAGGTGCGAATACGCGTCGTCATCCGGCACGAATCCATTAATTTTGATGTGGTGCAATTCATTCGCTTGTACGAACTGCCGCCAACGATCGAGTTCGGGCCCGCCGCCCACGAATTCAATGTGGGGCCGCAGGCCGCGATCACGAAGCAGGACGGCTGCGCGAAATACGATGTCGTGGTCGTAGCCCGGGTACATGTTGCCCATGTAAACCGCGGTGGGTTCGGCGAACGGCGACGGACACGCGTCGTTTGGTTTAAAGTAAGTCGCGTACGGCAGGTAGACCGCCTGCACGCCGAAGCGCGCGGCAAATTGTTCCTGCATGTACTTACTGGCGACCAGCAGAAGCCGGGAATGTCGGCGGTGCCACCGGTCCAACAGCGCAAAGCGCAGATGGTGCAGCCGACCGAACGGCTTCATCGCGCGCCACTCATCCCAATCCGTAACCAGAGATACGCGCGAAAGTCCCTTCAGCGTCAGGCAGCTTTTGGGTGACGGATTCAGTACGTGCAGGTAATCCGGGTTCAGCTTTTGAATGATCCGCCGACGAGCGGAGAACTGCTTTAGACCCGTGGTCGGGCTGCTGAATTGCGATGTGGCTCCGGCGGGGAGGGCGACGACTTCACGATTATACGGCGTATCGTCGACAATGTAGCTGACGCGCACGTCGCGATGCACCAGTTCCTTCCCCAACTCGACGGAGCGCATGTGGCTCGCGTTGCCTTCCCATGAGCCAAAGGACAGGAAACAGTAGTGCATGAGGGCTTCCGCCGATGTCGCGGCGGTTGCGCGACCGTTAGACCGTCATGCCGTGATAGTCGCCGGTGTGAGTATCGGAATAAGCAAATCCAGAGTTCGGTGCGGCAGTGGGTTGCCCTTCATCGTCGAGTAACGGAGTCCAGATCCCGTCTGCGCTCTGAGCCATGTTGGGATCAAGGTAGCCCTGCCATTGTCGCAACAGCGTGAGCTGGATCGCACGGGTGCGTAGCGCCACGCCGCACAACACGCCAAGCGGGATCGCGCCACGAAGCGTGTTGATGGACAGGGTTGCGACCGAGTAGACCAGGAAGAACACGGCCCCGGTGCATGCGAGCCCGCCGATGAGGAGGGTCGGCTTATCGAGCGCGTCACGTATGATCCGGCGACCGACAAAGAAGCACGAGCCAAACAGAGCCCAATAGGCGGCAAAACCAATTATCCCGGTCTCGCAAAGGATGGCGGTCATGGGATTGTGGTGCATGGCTGACATGGAGGCGTCATTCAGCGCCCCCATGTCCTCGGCGGAGAACCCCATGCCCCACAAGGGGCTTTGTGACCAGAGGCGCAATTCGTACATCGCCGACGGCAGGCGAGTGTCCCAGGCCTTGGCGCCTCCGGTGTCGGAACCGGGAAGCAGTGAAGCGATGCGCGTATTCATCTTCGCCTGAAAGTCAGAGCCACTGAGCTTGGAGGCCACCACCACGCCGACGAACAAAACGCCCAATAAAGCCGGGATGACCACAAGCGACCGGGCGATGCTCGACAATCGCTTGCCGCGCGGAAGGAAGAGGAAGATCGAGCAGAGGGCGATAAATGAAGCGGCCCAATCGGTGCGGTTGAGGGTGGCGAACTGTCCGAGCAGGCAGACGCCGGCGAGCAGCGCCGTCAGCCATGCCGGCATGAGCCGCGCCCCCGTGAAAATCGAGAAGACGAGCACGAATGCAGCCATCGCGCAGTAGGCGGGGACGTATTCGATGGTGCGCAGCGCGTTGATGCTGGTGGTGCTGCGCATCTCGGCGGCCTGACCGGAGAAGAAGGTCAGGATGACCAGCGCGGTGACGATACCGGTGATGATCGTGATCCAGATGAACGCCTTTGTCGAGCGGACGGTAAACGTGAAGTAATACCCGAGACAAAGGCTGGCCAGGAGGCCAAATTCATTGCGGGCTTCAATGTCCACGTTGTAGCGCGGGGCGCCGTTCCCGACAGAGGCTGCCATGCCGACGACCAGCATGAGGGACATCAGGATCATGGTGATCTGCATGGCCGGGTGGACCCGGTCGGCATGAAAGCGGGTGCCGGATCGAAAGCGGATGAAGGCCAAGATGAGGCCGCCCAGAATCAGCAGGTCAAAAACGTTCAGCGGAACGCCCCTGATTTCAACGCGGTGCAGAAGCACGAAGCCCCTGTTATCGAGGACGCCGTTGAGGAAGGTCAGAATGGTGAGGAACCACATACGCGTCGCTCTAACGATTATCGGACCCGCACTTGTCGCGTTGGCATGGGCCGCGAAGCTCTCGGCCGGTCAATATCGGCCGCCGCGAGCCGAGAATCCAGCCCGGATCGACACCGACGAGGTGAATACGAGCCCTCGCCGGCCGATGTTCAGCACGCGGGAATGCCGCTGAAGTGGTTACTCGTCGCGGACCGGGTGCCGGAGGCGCTTGATAAACCGACCGATGCGGAACATTTTCCAGGACTCGACAGCGGCGAGGGCCAGCCGCCACCTGGCCCGTGAAGCTGGCGTCCGCCCCATCAGCAACGTGATCCGTCTGCGATATTGCTCCCCAAAGGCGATGGCTTCTGACAGCATCGTCCTGGAGTATGCCGTGGCGGCCGGGGTCCCTGACGGAGGCAGCCAACTCTCGTACAGCGACAGGAGATCCGTCGATACGCGCGCGACATGCCAGCGGTTGCGGGCGTGGAGCTGAGTCGATTGCTTGAGGCGCGCCAAGGCGTTCGCATCTGCCGAATAGCGGCCGATCGCATCGGCGGATTCCGCGATCGACGCGACGAGCGTGCCCGTCACCTGCTCGATGACCTGCTCGGCCTGGCCGTTGTCCTTGAGCGGCGTCGCCAGCGCGATGGTGGGGACACCGATGCCTGCCGCTTCGCTGATGCTGCTTGCGAAGCACTCGCCGTTGGAACTGAAAAAGATCTGGACATCGAGCGATGCCAGCACGCGGGTGAGCACGCCGTAATCGGGGGTTTCCGGGAGGTTGCGGAAGCGATCCGCCCACCTGTTTTGCAGCCGGGATGCGCCGCGTTCTTCGGGATAGCCAACCGAAAGCCAGGCGACGGTCGGATACCGGCTGAGGATCGAGTCGACCAGATCCTGCGAGTTCGCGTGCCATTTGCCCGGATCATTGCGACCGATCCGCCCGACGATGAATGCGCCCGCGGGAAGGCCAAGCTCGGCGCGGCGGCGTTCGATGACATCGGGGGCGTCATTGGCTGAAACGTCAATCGCAGGCGGATCGTAGGGGGTCAGGGGGACGTACCCCATGCCGCGGGCGATGGACTGTTCGGAGGAGAGGCCCAGCCAGCGGTTGAGTCGATAGAAGGTGTAGACGCCGACGCAGCAGGTCCGCGTGCGATCAAGCAGCGAGCGATCAAGCGGTGGCCGGCCGAAAACAGGGGTACTGACGATGGCGCGCGTCCCGGCGCGGATGTGATGGCCCATCCGATCGAAGAGGGCGTTCACGAGGGATTCGCGGTAGGCAGCGGCGTGGATGTGGACCACCTGGGGGTCCGACTCAAGCAGCGCGTCGGCGATCGCGGCTGGGTCAGTGGCGACGATCAACTGGTGTGTAAGAGGTCCTGCGGCGCCAGGCTCCATGCGCGGACCTGGCCCGTTGCCAACGATGGTCGTGGCATGGCCGAGTCGGGCCATCTGCCGGCCGAGGACGCAGCCGGCCTTCTGCACGCCGCCCAGCCCGAAGTCGGGAATGTATTGAACGATCCGCATCGTTAACGCTCTGACGTCATCCTGATCGACCTGAAGGGGACAGCGTTGTTCACAATTGCCGCCGAGCGGCGCCTGGCGATGTCATGGACATGCGCCGCCGGATCGATATAAGAACGGCGGCCACGCGCCTTCCGAGCGATCTTATGGGCATCCTGTCGACCAGCGCCGAGTTTCTCGTCCAGGCAAAAAAGGATGGCGTCCGGTTCGACACCACCGTCACGCTCGGCCGCCAGTCCATGTTCGTCAGCCCGGTCCGGCTCGCCAGGCTCCTCAAGGCAAACAACCTCTGGCCCGCCGACCTCACCGACGATGATTTCTACCGCGCGCAGTACAGCTCGCCCTATAACGCCGACGCGCTCTTCAGGCACCTTGGCGCTGCGACGCTTCACACGATGGATTATTCCGCCTACGAAGGCGCCACGATGGTCGTGGATCTTAACCTCCCGCTCGCCGACAAATATCGCCGGACCGCCGACCTCGTCTTCGATGGCGGCACCCTCGAGCACGTTTTCAACTTCCCGGCAGCCATCAAGAGTTGCATGGAACTCGTCAAGGTCGGCGGTCATTTCATGGCGATCACGCCCTGCAATAACTACACCGGGCATGGCTTTTACCAGTTCAGCCCCGAGCTTTTCTACCGCGTGCTCAGTCCCGACAACGGCTTCAAGGTCGAGCGCATGTACATGTGCGAAGACGAGGCTTTCGGCGCCAAGCTTGGCCGCCGCACCTTTGCCGCGGAGTACCGCGGCCCGTGGTATGCCGTGGCCGATCCCGCCGTGGTCAATCAGCGCGTGCCGCACGCCGGCTCGCGCCCCGTCTATCTCTTCGTCCGCGCTCGCCGAGTAGAAGGCAAGCCCATCTTCGAGAAGCTGCCGCTGCAGAGCGATTACCAAACGTCATGGGCCGGTGAACAGACCAGCGAGGGCTTCGCCTCCGCATCCGCCGCACTTGCGCCGATTTCCTACACGCCCAAATGGGCCAAGCTCAAAGATCTCCAGCTCCATTGGCTTCCCCTCCTCACCCGACTCAACCCCTTCTTCGTTTGGAGACGCCTGCGCGTGCGATCCTTCGCCAATCGCACGTTCTACCGTCGCGAGCGTGTGCCCTGACTGAACCTTGTCGCGGCCGCCATGTCGCCTTTCCGGGTCACTTCGATCTGGCGCCGATCAGGTAACTGTTCTCGCCCATGCCGGGGATCGGCGCGTGCTGCCAATTCATCGTCGGTAGAGCGGCCGACCAGTTACCGAAGAATTGCACGTTGTCCATCGAGCCGAACCTGTGCTGATACGCGATCAGGACCGCGTCGACCGAGGTGAGCAGGGCCATAATCCGGGTTCGCAGCTCGATGGGAACCTCGCTTAACGACCAGGTTGCGATAAACATCGATGGCGCCTGGTGCGGCAGCACGGCAGGAAGAGTTCGCTCGAGCTCAGAAAGGTCTGACAGGAGCAGTATCCCCGGCCGACCCGGCTGGGCCCATTCGTCGGCGGTCAATAGATTAAGGCCGATCGACCTCAGAAAATACCTCTGAAGCAGCGAGAATTCGGGAAGGTCGAAGATCAGGTACTTACCGGTAAAGCCCAGGCGATGCGCTTGCCGGCACATGCTGCCATAGCCCCCGCCGAATTCGAAGATCAAGCGCATCCGGTCGATACGGCCGGGCGATCGCTCCTCGAACTGTGAGATATGATAGGTGTGGTGAATCTGATTGCCGCTGGTTCGGCCGCGGAGGAGAAAGCGGATCGGGCGCCCCGTGGAGTTCTCATAGAGTGCCGCGTCCCATCGCGGCCAGTTGGGGGACGCTCGAAGCGATTGCCATTCGCGCAGGGCGGTTGCGGTGTTCGTCAGGAACATGGTGCGTTGGACCACATCCCAGCGGAGGAATCGACTGGGATCTCCCTCATTGAACAGCTCGCGCAAACGGCGGAGATTCTCGACCCACGGGCCTTCAGTGTGCCCAGGCTGCCGCTCCACCAGCGGATCGAGGGCGCGAACGGATGCGCGCAGCTCGGCTGTATTCGCCGCTTCTTGAGCAGAAGATGTGGATGAGCCGGCGCCGCCACCGTACAGAAGGCTTGCCAACGCGTCGGCTCCGGCCCTCAGGCTGTTCTTTAGCCCTCTCTTCAGCATGAACGCGTGCTCTGGCAATTGATCGGCTTCGCGGCGCGGGCATGATACGCGCAACCCGTGGGGTTGCAAAAGGCTTCGCGGGGGTTCCTTTACACACGCCCTTCGCGCGGCCGCTCGGCGAGTATTGCATGCCACCGTTCCGCCCACTCCGTCGCCGCAAAGGGGGCCGCAGCTTGCCGTGCCCGCAGGCCCATGATTGGCAAT